>JANQMM010000003.1 GCA_028280145.1 Minisyncoccota bacterium
TGAAGAGTCGGAGTCGGTCGCTTTTACATCCGCTGACTGCTACATGATAGCGGTTTCTCACCCGTCACATTTCATGGTTGCCGGCCGTGCCGGCTTACGATCGCTCGTTGATTACAACTTCGTGATCTACGACGCACAACCTCGAAAATACTTCAGCGTCGTTGATTCCATCATGGAGATGATCCGTCGTCGTTTCAAACAGGCGGGAATCATATACGAAGACGGTATCCAAGACCTGCACATAAGTCTGCATTGTGGTATCAGTTGGAAACACTTTCGTTATTCGTACGAAGACAGTGTACACGGCAAGGCCAACAGGAAGCTCGTGCAGTACCTTAGAAAAAAAATCCATCCATCGTGTTCACCAGCACGACACCGCGGCAGAGGAATTGCCCGAAGTGGACACATCAGTCTGCACCATGTCATTTTGAGTCAATTTGAAAGATATGGCATTTCGGGCGAACACATCTTCTACCACGACGGTATCGATACCGGAGCAAGAGAGGTTGTCATACCCAACAGCGACAAAACAAAAAACAACCCATACGTCAGTTGGAGTCAAGGAACCGCTCAGGCAATCATCGTTGACAATGATCCTGAGTCGCCCAGAAATCGCCCCGAGAGGCGGAACATGGTCATGGTGACCTGCTACCGAAACGAGCAGAGAAGAGAATAGCTCAAAGCGCGCCCTACGGGCGCGCTTGCTGTTTATTTTTATCCTTTTTCCTAGCCTTTTATAAAGAGTTCAAAATCATCAAGATCTTCGCCAGGGTCCGCCTCTATCAGATTAAGCACAATTGGTCTGCCGTTTAACATTGCTTCTATCGAAGCTTCTTCACTTGCCTGAAACTCAATCTTGAAACGGGCTGGCGTAATGACTTGAAGGCAGGTTTCAGCTTGCGTTGTCAAACTGAAATCGATCATCACTTGCTCGGGAAGCGATTCTGCAATATCCGTTCGCCACTCAAGGAGATGACACGGGGTTGGCATATCGGTTTCTCCGGCAATGATATGCGTTCCGTCTTTATATTGGTGTTTTGCAGTTATAGTCGTTGCTGGCCGTTCATCTGTCGGCTCTTCGGTAATAGGCATCTGGTCTTGAGTCATGTCTTTCTCACCCGAAAGACCAAAAAAGACTATTCCGGCAAGCACAAGCAAAAAGACCACTATTGCTATGACATAAGACTGTTTCATACCCGCATTATACGACATTATTTCCTTACGAGCCACAGCGAGTTAGGAAATAAAAGTTATCCTTGTGGTTACTTATCCATATAGAAGTTACAATAAGAGAACATGGGTGATACAGGAAAAACAATATTTGGAGCCGTCTTTGTGATCGCGCTTTTTGCCGGAGCGGTATTACTTGCTCAATATGTGCAAGACAATTCGCATGCGCAAGAAATCGTAGCGTCGTTTGGTTATTTCGGTGTTCTTCTTATTTCCTTTGTAAGTGGACTTAATCTTTTTGTACCAATACCTGCCACTGCATTTATCCCGATCTTCAGTGCTGCTGGTTTTTCGCTTGTAATGATCATTTCAATCATTGTCGTCGGTACCACAATTGCCGATCTGCTTTCTTTTTACATCGGTACGATCATCAAGAAAAGTAAGCGCGTCAGAAAGAATAAAGTATACCGAACACTGCAAAAGTGGTGCGAAGGAAAACCAAAAACAACACAGTTGGTAGTTTTCCTCTACGCTTCGTTCATACCACTTCCAAATGAGGTACTATTGCTTCCCCTTGGAGCACTCGGCATTCGATTGTCCAGGCTTGTCCCCGCTTTCGTTTTGGGGACCATACTACACGTCACTCTTTTGGCACACGGACTTACGTCTCTTTTATAGATTGAATATGGAAATTAATTTTGTTAGTATGCAGTTTACGCGAGTGTAGCTCAGGTGGTTAGAGCGCATCACTGATAATGATGAGGTCGTAGGTTCGAGTCCTACCATTCGCACCAAACATAGTGGAGTGATTCAACACTTAAGGGCAAAACAATCTCGAAAAAGAGCCGTTCAGGCTCTTTTTCAGTTAGGTTCGAGTCCTACCATTCGCACGATGGCTACAATAATAGAGCTTAAAAAAAATTTATGCCACAAAAAAATCAAAGCGGCCGGCACTGGTGTGCCGGCCTTCCGCTTTTCTTTTCCGAGCGAG
>JANQMM010000035.1 GCA_028280145.1 Minisyncoccota bacterium
GACCGGCGAAGAGAGTGTCTGCAAAGGAATAGGTGAACTTGCAACAGCGCTCAAGAAGAAAAAACAATAAAATAGTTCAGTCCATTAAAACAGTATATGCAGATATGTGGTATTATTAGCGTCTAATTTTTTATCGAGATGCGAAAAATAGTCTTTGATATTGAAACAAAAGGTGCGGCAGGTCCGGATTTTCTCGATATGGAGATTTCACTGCTTGCAATACACGACTCGGAAACCGATGAATATTCGAGTTACTTGGAGGAGGATTTTCCAAAGCTCTGGCCGATACTTGAGAACGCGGATATGCTCATCGGCTTTAATAGCGACCACTTTGACATCCCGATCCTCAACAAATATTACCCGGGAGATCTTACTAAGATCAAGAGTCTCGATATCCTAAAAGAGGTCAAAAACGCATCAGGAAGACGGTACAAGCTCGACAACATTGCCGAGGCTACGCTGGGAGAGAAGAAATCGGGTCACGGATTGCAAGCCGTAGAATGGTGGAAAGAAGGAAAAATCGACCTTATCCGAGAATACTGCATTCAGGATGTAAAGGTTACTAAAGGCATATATGATTTTGCCCTTCGGCACGGCAAACTGAAGTTCAAAGATTATGGAGAAATTCGCGAAATAGAGCTTGATACAAGCTCGTGGGAAGAGCTTCCTGAAGAAACACATGGTGGCATGACACACACTTTGCCGTTTTAGGTGAAGTACTTCCCACTAAAAAACTATACGACGAAAACGAAGACTATGGCAGCTAGGATAACGCGATACCAGATGAACACACCGAGAGTATGGTTTCGCAAATATTTCAAAAGATAGTGAATCGCAAGAATACCAACGGCAAAAGCGGCAACGGCTCCAAGAAGCAGTTCTGTATTGAGCAAGACGCTCTCTCCACCCAGACCCAACAGCTTTACCAGTCCTGAGCCGAAGATAATGGGAAATGAAAGAAGGAAAGAAAAACGCGCCGCCTGCTCTCGACTAAGACCCAGGATCAGACCGCCAGCGATGGTCGCGCCACTTCGTGATGTCCCGGGGAAAAGCGCAAGCGCCTGAAAAAAACCTATACCGACTCCTTTACGTACAGTGAGATGTGCGTTCTGTTTCGCCACACGCTCTGCCACAAAAAACAAAAGCGAGCCCAATAAAAGTGTCACCACGACAAAACCGGCTGAGCGAAATGTAGTCTCCATATAATCTTGCAACAACAACCCGAAGATCGCGGCAGGAATTGTACCAAGTACAATAGCCCAGAGAAGCACCCGCTTACTTGTTTCAACTGACTTGCCCAGAGTAAGATCAAGAAAAGACCTTGTAAGGTCGAGAAAATCCCGTCTGAAATACACCAGCACCGCAAGCGCGGTGGCAAGTTGCAATATCGCATCAAACCCCAACGTGCCTACTGTTTCAATACCCAACACATCACGCACCAGGATCAAATGTCCGCTTGAGGAGATCGGTATAAATTCAGTGGCTCCCTGAACCACTCCCAAAAGAATGCTGATTAGTATGTCGTACATTTGGAGAATATGCTACAATTCCGCTATATATTTGTATATAACCCCTTAATAATAACAAAGATTACACTATGTCAGAATCAGATAAAACAGAGGTAACGAAGGGAACAAAAAGTGCGGCAAGCAACCTTGGAACGCCGATCGCAATCGTCATAGCCGGAATTGTCATTGCAGGAGCAATTATGGTCTCAGGAGGAGAAAGCGCACCAGTTGGCCAAAACGACAACACTCTGCCGGGCAATAACCAACCGACACAAGAGGAACTTCGTGAACTTGCCGAGATGCGCGATGATGACCACGTCCGCGGAAATCGAAATGCTGATGTATACATCCTTGAGTTTTCAGATACTGAGTGTCCATTCTGTAAGCGATTCCATACCACAATGCAACAAGTAATGAATGAATATGGTGACCGAGTCGCATGGGTATACCGACACTTCCCACTGGCCTCACTTCACCCAACAGCACCACGAGAGGCAGAAGCACTTGAGTGTGCAAACGAGCTTGGTGGACCTGATGTGTTCTGGGCATATACTGATACTGTGTATGAGCGAACCCCCGAAAGAGCCGCGCTTACGGACCAGGATCTGTTTGATTTCGCTGTGGAACTTGGGCTCGACAGAACAGAATTTGAAACATGCCTCAATAGCGGCAGATATACCGAAGAGGTTGCCAAAGACTTCCAGAACGCAGTTGACCTTGGCGGAACCGGAACACCTCACTCATTCATTGTCACAAAAGACTCATTGATACCGATTCGAGGTGCTCAGCCGTTTAGTGTGGTAAAAGCATCACTTGATGCGGTGCTTGAGTAAGTAAAATAAGGAGCAAATCAAGCGAGCAGAGGTGAGAGTAAGGTAACAAACAGCAAGAAACATAAAAGGATTGCCGCTTGCATAAAGCGGCTTCTTTTATTCCATATTCTCTCGTAATTTGCAGTACTCGCAATCCTTTTTATCGCACCTGTCACCCCAAAACGAGAGGTCAAGTATTTCTTTTGCGGTCTGTTGAATTGTCTCTTTCAACTCCCCCACCTCTTCATCCGATACATCGAAATGCTCTTTGTGATAACGTCCTTTATCATCCGGCTCAATGAAATCAATATCACCAGAAACCATTTCATACCGCCCCTCGTCAAAGAGCTCGAGCAGGAGTTTATAAAACACAAGTTGTCGTTTGTAATCCCCGTTTGATGTTTTTGTTTTGCCTTCTATGTGATTTCTGCTCTTGGGCTTTCCTGTTTTGTAATCAACCACATTGACCTCGCGTTCATTTTCACTTATCTCTATTTTGTCCATGTCACCGCGAAGCTTTAGATGTGTCAAACCTTCCAATTCAACGGGAAGTAATACACTGACCTTAAATTCATTCAGTGTATGTGGGTTCCAAGACGACTTATGTGTGTCGTAGTATCCGGGAAATGCCTTCGCACCCTTTCTAATCGCCTCTTTAAGCTCTGATTCGGTGAAGGGATGTTGGTGAATGTATTCATCAAACAGCTTTAAAAGAAACTTGTCATCCGCCCTCTCCCCTCTTTTTATCGCCTCAAAGAAATCTTTAAGCACCTGATGGACAACGGTTCCAAACATGAGGTGTTTAGTAGGTACCTTCGGTACACGCAACAAATTGGAATAGAAATAGTTCCACGGACAATCAAGATAATTATTCAATGCAGTAACAGAGAGGCCCTGATCGAGGAAAACACTATTCAAAAATTCTTTGTCGTAGATAGGTGGCACAGCTACTTTCCGACTCGGTCGAAGTAGAAGTGTGGTATCAACTTTTTTTTCAAACGCTACCGTATCCACCTCGGCTTTGAGCGAATCATCAATTTCATCAATAAACTGACACGGTAACTGCGCCCGCCCTGTGACACCCTCTCTTGCAAAACTGACTGACACATGCACGCGGGCGCGTGTAAGCGCAACGTAAAAAAGTCTTCTTTCATCGTCGATCTTAGTGCCGGATTCTCCCTGCGTGCTGATATCGATTTTGAAATGTTCGGGACGTCGCTGATTGCCGAAATGTCCGTCGTAGGCACCAACGATATACACATAATCAAACTCCAACCCTTTTGATTTATGCGCGGTCATTAAGTGCACAGCTTTTGTATCAGTTGTTTTTGTATCCTTGCGAATGAGTAGATTATGCTCGTCAACATCGTTGAAATAATGGATAAGATCCTCAAACACATATTCTTTATGATTCTGAGCAAGTTGTGTGATATCAGAGAAAAGCCCGGAAAGTTTTTCGAGTTTATCGACCGATTCTTTGTGTCGCAGCAAATGATCGAGAAAGCCTGATTCGGTTGCGATCACCTGAACGCTATCGAGCATCCCTTTGTTTTCTGAGAGCTTTTTCCAAACAAAGAGGTTCTTGTACAGCTCGTGTAAGTCCTTTTTTCCTTTTACTCCTGAAGCCTTGAGGTGTTTGTTTGATTTAATGACATCATAGAGCGGTATTCTTTCTTTCTGTGCAAAGCGGAGCAATTTATAAATATCGAGCTCATCAATAGCAAGAAAATTCACATGCAACAGAGGGAGAAGTGAGCTGTCACGTCCAAAGAAAAAAACTGCCCTGAGAAGTACAATAAATTTTGCAATGTCTACATCACGCAGGATATTCTGATCACTTTCGATGACAAATGGTATGTTGGTCTTCTCTAATACATGTGCGATAGCTTCTGCATCCACGTTATTTCGATACATTACCGCAATTTCTTCGGGCGGAACCCCGTCCTTGATCTTCTCTTCGATGTCATAAGCCAGAAACAAATGTTCAAATTGGTGTGATGAAAAGGATCGGATTTCAATTGGCGTTTCTTTGTTTCTTGTATTGCTTTTAAGTTGCACTCGAAGTTTTTCTTCTGTAACTGAACTTTTTGAAATGAGACTGTGGGCGCTATCAAGAATTGACTGTGATGAGCGATAATTGTCTTCAAGGGTCACCAAAAGCGCGTTTTTGTACTTGTTTTTGAAATATAAGAAGTTATCAAGCGATGCTCCCTGAAAGCGAAAAATAGCCTGTTTCTCGTCTCCGACAATGAAGAGGTTGGGGTTGTCGTGAAAATCGGTAAGAAGCTCAAGTAGTCTGTTTTGTGCATTGTTCGCATCCTGATGCTCGTCGGCTAAAAGGTACTGGAACTCTTCCTGTAGCTGAAGCAAAAGGTCATCATCACGCTCAAGCGCTTTCACCGTCTCAACGATCATGTCGTCATAGTCATAGTACCTGTTTTGCTCAAGTGCTTTTTCGTATTCGCTATAAATGGTGAGTAGTTCTTCGTTCTTCGCAATATTTTTTTCGAGCTCTTTGTATTTTCCCTTCACCTTTCCTTTGTGTGCCCCTTTTTCATACACCAAGTCTTCGATCGCCTCATATTCTTTTTTCTGCTTTTCGATGTATGTAGCGAGTTTTTTTGGTGTTATGTATTCTCGCTTCAGTTCACTGATCTTACTTCGGAGAGGGTGGATATAATAAAAGTTGTCACCGAACGGCTTCAGTGTTTTAAGTTCCAAACGTAAAATCGTCTCTTTAAGAATACTTATCTTGTCAATGTCATTGATGTTGTTCGCACCGACGATACGGGGGAAAGCGTCAGGGAATCGTTTAATAACCTCATTACAAAACCCATGAAAGGTGTAAATATGCACCCGATAACCCGCACTTCCGATCATTTCCACCAGACGCTTGCGCATAGAAAATACGCCAGATTCGGTAAATGTGAGGGCCAAGATCGAATCCGGCGTGGTATCGGTTTTCTTCAAAATATTGGCAATGCGCAGAGTGAGGATTTGTGTTTTCCCCGTTCCCGGACCAGCTATGACCATAACCGGCCCTTCAATGGCATCAACAGCTTCCTTTTGTCGCTTATTAAGCATCCGATAAAGCGTATTGAAATTTGCTCCGGCCATAGGATTTAAGTATACCCTGAGAGCATAAAATAGTTGCACTGCCCCAACACCGAGATCCAGTTGTCCAACCACTGGAATCAGTGGTTGGACAACTGGGCTATAATATTCCCCTATATTTCTCCTTATTCCGACGTATGTCCTGCAGAACCTCTACTGCATAGTTCTTATAGTCATCCATATCCTCAAAAAGAGATAGTATTTTATCTCTACGTTGAATGACATAGATGTCTTTGTGCGTCTTCTCACTTACGTATTGAGCATAACTACTCACAGTGGTCCAACCACTGTAGTCGTGAACTTTATCATTTAAGTTTACGTAAACACTGATATATTTTAGATAATCTTCAGAATCCACAAGCTTATACTTATACTTTCCTTCGAAAAGAGCTCCGGATCTTTTATGTTTTGTGTTGAAGTATCGCGTATACCCTCCCCCCAGACGTTTCATAAATTCACTTAAACCTCCATCTGCTACCTGCTCTATCAAGAGGTGGAAATGATTTGGGTTCAAACAATACGCAAGCACATCAACCAACCCAGTGGTCCAACCACTGGAATTGTGTTCTTTATTGTCTCTTAGACTGCCTATAGGTTCAGGCAGATTGAACTCGCGTAAGCTCTCGAGAAAGCGTTGGGAATCTTTTCTGTCTTGGAAAATGACTCGTTTGTCGACTCCTCTGTTGTAAATGTGATAAAACGCTCCAGTCTCTATCTTTTCTCGCAAAAATGAAACCTCCCTCGTCTAGATTAAGGCAAGTATAACATAAATCTATCCTCCCAGTGGTTGGACCACTGGTTAGTAGTTTTTGAGTCGGTTTGATTTTTCGTGGTTGCGTATCTTTTCGAGAGCTTTTGCCTCAATTTGTCGAATGCGCTCGCGAGTCACGCCAAATTCCTTTCCTACTTCTTCAAGCGTGTGATAGATACCATCCTCAAGACCGTTTCGCATTGCCAGAATCTTTCGTTCCTTTGGCGTAAGGTCATCAAGAATGTCCCCCACCTGATCGGCAAGTATGCGGCGTGAGGCTTCCTGATCCGGGCTCATGATCTTGTCATCTTTGACGAAGTCACCGAGCGTTGAGCGGTCATCCCCCTCATCTCCAACGGGAGATTCAAGAGAGATGGTGTCCTGGTTGATCTTTTCAATATTATAAATTTTTTCTACATCAAGACCCATCTCTGTCGCCACTTCCTCAGCAAGCGGATCACGCCCGAGGTCTTGTGAAAGTCTGCGCACCGTCTGCTTGTACTTTGCTATTGTTTCAACCATGTGTACCGGAATGCGAATTGTTCGTGATTGGTCGGCAAGTGCTCGGGTAATTGCCTGACGGATCCACCACGTTGCATATGTTGAGAACTTATATCCCTTCGTCCAGTCAAACTTATCAACCGCTTTAAAGAGACCGAGATTTCCTTCCTGAATAAGATCAAGAAGTGTTAGGTCCGGACTTCTTCCAACGTATCGTTTTGCAATTGAGACAACAAGACGGAGATTGGCTCGTGCAAGGAGGTTCTTTGCCTCGTCATCTCCCGCCTCAATGCGTTGCGCAAACTCACGCTCTTGGGCGGCAGTCAGAAGCGGATACTGCCCGATCTCCCGCAGATACATCTGAATCGAATCATACGATGCATCCTTCCTTCTATACGTGTTCTTTTTATCCAGCATTTCTGTTGCATTCGGATCAAGCATGCCACCACCCTCTAGTACATCAACATGGGCGGTACTGAAACGCTCATACAATTCTTCAAGAAAGAGGACGTCTCTCTCAATCGTCGGAAATGATTTTAGAATCTCGTCATACGTTACAAAGCCTCGCTCACGCCCCTTTGCAAGCAGCGCTTCGGCTTTTTTCTCAAACGCCTGAGCCTTTTCCCGCTCTTTTTGGTACTCGTTACCTTTTTGAGTGATTTTCGACTCGGTACTTTTGTAGCTACCTTCTTTGCGGTCTGCTTCGATGCAAGACGAGTTTTTTTCTTTACGTCTTTCTTTTTAGCAACTTTTCTCTTTGCGACCTTTTTGGTTGTTCTTTTGGTCGATTTACGTGTAGTTTTTCTCGTCTTGCGTCGAGACAAGTTTGTCTTTTTCGCCGCCCTTTTTGGCGCAGGACGAGTTTTTTTCTTTGCAACTTTTTTCGTTGCCTTCTTCTTTACCACTTTTCGCTTCACGGCTTTTCTTGCCGCTTTTTTGGTTGTTTTTTTAGTTGTCTTTCCCGCCTTACGTCGAGGCAGATTAGCTTTTCTAGCCATAGAAATGATGTTACTACAACGTTTACTAATAATCTAATAAACTATTTCAATGATTCTATTTGTTTTGAAATATCAATATACTGCTTTGCGATCTTTTTATATTTTTCTTCATCCTTCGCCGCTTCAGCTTCTTTAAGTTTATCGTGAAGCGTGTTCTGTTCTTCAATCAGAAGTTCCAATTTGAGCCCCTTCAGTGATGTGTCGATCTTATCTTTGAGCTGTTTTTCGCCCTGGTACTCCTCAATGTTAAAACGTGTTTCATCCTCAAACCGTTCAGGGTGTTTTGAGAATTCGTCAAACCGCTCCTTTCCGATCAGTTCCTGTATTCGTTTGGTAAGATCTTTTTCATCAACATCGACTTTATCAATTTCCGGTAGTGAAAATAGGATTCCAAAAAGCATGTTAATATCTCGCTCTTTTCTAGTCAGTAATCCGACTTCTTTTGTCTCCTCTTCCGGAAGATGTTTGTCTTCTGGAACAGCTATTTTTTCAACTTCAGCGAGTACTGCTTCTTCCGGAATACCAAGCTTTCGCGC
Organism: Minisyncoccota bacterium; assembly: GCA_028280145.1. Lineage (GTDB taxonomy): Bacteria > Patescibacteriota > Minisyncoccia > Phycocordibacterales > JACZSL01 > JANQMM01. The sequence goes on from JANQMM010000035.1 coordinate 8,221, forward strand.
AATCTCCGAAACGAAGTGCATCTGATCGATCCTGCTTTCAATGCGGGCAACGAACGGCAACACTGTTTCTTCAACTGCTTTATTGAAGGCGCGCTTGTTTTCGTGTTGTCTTTGCAACATATCAAGATAGAACGTGATAATATGCACTGAATTACGAACTGCCTCTTTGAGCTTCCGCGGATCTTCCTTTACCAGATCTGCAGGATCCACCCCTTCTTGCATCTCTGCGACTTTTACATCCATACGGGCTGCAAGTGCCATTTCAGCACTTCGCCCCGCAGACGCTATCCCTGCTTTGTCCCCATCGAACGCAAGTACGATATTGTTTGAAAGTCGCTTTAGCATTGTAATCTGATGTGCTGTCAAAGCTGTTCCGGAGAGCGCTACAGTATTTCGAAATCCTGCCTGATGACTCATGAGCACATCCATTTGCCCTTCTACGAGAATCGAAAAGTTTGACTTTCGAATGGAAATTTTTGCTTTGTCGAATGCGTACAGAATTTTGGACTTGTTATAGAACTCTGTCTCAGGGCTATTCAAATACTTTGCTATTTTATCGTTATTCGGGAATATCCTTCCGGTAAAAGCAACAACGCGACCGGTCGTATCAGTAATCGGAAACATAATGCGACTGCGAAATGTATCATACACCCCCTTCTCTCCTCTCTTAATGAGTCCCGCCTTGAGCATTTCTTCTTCTGTATAACCTCTCTCCTTTAAATAGTTACAGAGCGCATCCCAACTATCTGATGCGTATCCGACTCGAAACCATTCCTTAAACTCATCTTTGAGTTTACGATCGCGAAGATATGCGATCGCATCTTTTTGTTCCGTCAAATTATTTTCAAAGAACTTTGTCGTCTCTTCGAGCATGTCGAAGAGTTTTTGTTTGCCTTCTTTGTCTTCTCGCTGTTCGTAGACAATCTCCACCCCTGCCTTGCCGGCAAGTTGTCGAAGCGCTCCTTTGAAATCAATGCCCTCGAAGTGCTCAACGAATGAAAATATGTCTCCCTTCGCACCACACCCAAAGCAGTAATATGTATTTCTGGTTGGAGAAACAAAGAAAGACGGTGTCTTCTCGTGATGAAAAGGACAACGGGCTTTAAAATTACTCCCTGCCTTTTCAAGCTTGATATAGTCACTTATAACGTCAACAATACTAAGCTTTTCTTTAATTTGTTCCGTGGTGGAAGACATGCGCTCGTTCCTAGTGCTTGGTGCTTAGCGCTTGGTGTGTAATCGTTTTGTATTTACCACTAGGCGCTTAAGCACTAGACAGCCAGGGATCCTATTAATTATTCCTCAACTTCAGCTTCCGCGGCCTCATATGCCGCACGCTCCTCTTCGAGCGCTTTTTCCTGAAGTTCAGTGATCATTTCGTGTTTTCGACTTCCTGAAAAACCGGTGCCGGCCGGAATAAGGCGACCAATAATCACATTCTCCTTAAGCCCGCGAAGGCTGTCTTCTGCTCCGCGCACAGCGGCACCAATGAGTACCTTGGTAGTGTTTTGGAATGACGCGGCACTTAAGAAACTCTTTCTTGTGATCGATACTTCGGAAATTCCAAGAACAAGAGGTTCAACCTCTAGCGGATCAGACCCTTGCTCTTTCATCTGCTCCTGCAACTCTGCAAGTTCATAATCTTCAATGATACTTCCAACAGTGAGGTACGAGTCGCTTGGATTGATCACTTTCTTTCGGCCAAACATTTGCTTGATGATCACCTCAATATGTTTTCGAGAAATAGTTGCTCCTTGTAGTTCGTAGACCTTACCGATCTCGTTGATGATGTAATCTTGTGTCGCGACCTTGCCGGCGTAGGCAAAGAGGTCTTTGAGGTTTGCTGAGCCATCTGTGAAGAATGTTCCTTTTTCGACATGTTCACCAACCTTTTTCACAATCATACGATTTGGCGGAACGGGATATTCCGTATTCTTCTTGCTGGTGCTCTTGGTCTGACCCTTATCAGGGGCAAGGATGATCACCTTTCCCTTTTCTTCCTGTTTGATGTCGGTGATCGTTCCGGAGAGTCGTGCGATCACAGCGGCGCTCTTAGGAATACGCTTTTCAAAGATCTCCTCAACACGTGGAAGTCCTTGTGTGATGTCTCCACCGACCGACGCGATACCCCCCGCGTGGAATGTACGCATGGTTAGCTGTGTTCCCGGCTCACCAATCGCTTGAGCCGCTACTGTCCCGACCGCTTCTCCAAGATCAACGAGTTGGTTTGACGTCAAGTCCATACCGTAACACTTCTGGCAAATACCATAGAGACTTTTACAGGTCATTGGAGACCGAACCGTCACGCTCTCAACACTGCTATCCTCAATCTCAGCCGCATCATCCGGAGTTAAGAAGTGTCCTTTCTTAAAGAGTGTTTTACTGCCTTCTTTTACATCTGAGAAAAGGATTCGTCCCTTAATGTTCTTTGCAAAGGACACCTCGATTCCCGACGCGCTCTTTCGAGATATCTCTACACCCTCTTTTGAGCCGCAATCTGCTTCCACAATGATGGCATCTTGCGCAACATCAAAGAGGCGCCTGGTGAGGTATCCTGCTTTGGCTGTTTGAAGAGCGGTATCGGCAAGCCCTTTTCGTGCGCCGTGGGTAGTAATGAAGTATTCAATCGGTGTAAGACCCTCTTTCATTGATGCAATGATAGGAAAATCAATGGTTTCTCCACGAGGGTTTGAAATGAGACCTTTCATGCCGGCCATCTGTGTGATATTTCCGAGAGAACCTCGAGCTCCTGACTTCCACATATCATATACTGAACCGTTTTCCGGAATGGTATCCGGAATGATCGCTTCAACATCATTTTTTGCGCCGTGCCAGATCTCGATCACTTTTCTTTTTCGCTCAGCATCGGAGAGAAGTCCATTGTTGTACTGTTCAACCACTTCCCGTTCAAGTTCTTTCGATTTCTGAATGATCTCCTCTTTTCCTTCGGGAACGACAACATCATCAATAGACCATGTGATGCCCGCGTGCGTTGCATACTTGAATCCGAATGTTTTGATCTTATCGACAATGGCTGGAATCCCTTCAAGGCCATATTCAACAATAAGATCATCAACAAGTTGCATCATGATCCGGTGTGTGATCTCGTCATTGAAGTATGGGTAGTCACTTGGAAGTACTGAGTTGAAAAGAAGTCGCCCTACTGAGGTTTCAAACACTTTGCCTTCAAAGCGTGCGTACTTTTTAGAATCGGTCGGCATTACTTGAATCTTTGCGCGAAAGTCCACCTCATCAAAGTCATATGCTGTAATTGCATTGTTTGGTGTCGGGAAGTACTTACCTTCCCCCTTACTTCCTTCAATGATCTTAGTCATCCAATAACAGCCAAGCACGATGTCGAGCATCTTTGTTGAGATGACCGGCGCGCCACTTCCCGGTTTAAGTACGTTCTTATTTGCAGACATAATAATCTCTGCTTCTTTTTGCGCCTCTTCAGAGAGCGGTACGTGTATTGCCATCTGGTCTCCGTCAAAGTCAGCGTTGAATGCGGAACAAACAAGTGGGTGTACTTGTATAGCGTTCCCTTCAATAAGTACGGGTCGGAAGGCCTGTATACCCTGTCTGTGTAGTGTCGGCGCGCGATTCAGCAATACGTATTTACCTGTAATCACCTGCTCAAGGATTGCCCACACTTCAGGAATACCGTCATCAATAAGCCTGTTTGCTCCCCGGATGTTATATGCAAGTTCACGCTCAAGAAGTTGCGAAATGACAAAAGGTCTGAAAAGCTCAAGTGCCATATGTTTTGGCAAGCCACACTGGTCAAGTCGCAGGTCCGGACCGATCACGATGACACTTCGTCCCGAGTAATCAACCCGCTTACCAAGCAAGTTTTGGCGAAAATATCCCTGTTTTCCTTTGAGATAATCGGAGAGTGATTTGAGTGGTCGCCGCTGAGCCTGACTCATTGCACTGAACATGGTATTACCGTGACGGATCGAATTATCGATGAGCGCGTCAACCGCTTCCTGTAGGATTCGTTTTTCATTTCGTAGGATAACGTCAGGCGCGTGGATATCCTTGAGTTTCTTCAGTCGGTTATTTCGGTTAATCACACGTCTATAGAGGTCATTGACGTCACTTGTTGCGTGCCGCCCACCTTCAAGGGCCACCATCGGTCGAAGTGCCGGCGGCATAATCGGAATGCGTATAAGGAACATCCATTCGGGACGTACCCCTGCGCGAATCATTGAACGTACAAGCCCGATGCGTTTGTTGAGCTTGTCTCTTTCTACTGAACCCGCTTTTTCGAGTCGCGTTTCAAGTTGTTCGAGAAGCTCTTCAAGATCGATCTGTTTGAAAATGTTGTAGATCGCCTCGGCGCCGATCTCTGCCTCGAAGACCGCACCATACTTCACGGCAAATTTGTGGTATGAGATTTCGTCAAACACCTTTCCGTGCACAATACTTTCGATCTCCTGCTTTGTCTCGGTATACATATCCTTGAGCTTTTGTTTGCTCTTGTCGTCAGTAAGTGTCTTGGTCTTTGTCTTGTACTCTGTTTCAAGTTCATTTAGCACTCGTTGTTTCTCTTCAGGAATGACCGAGGTAACAATATAGCCTGCAAAGTAGACCACTTTCTCAATGTCGCTTGCAGAAAGACCGAGTAACAATGAAATACGTGACGGAATGCCTCGCAGAAACCAAATGTGCGAAACAGGTGTTGCAAGTTCAATGTGTGCCATACGTTCACGACGAACAATTGAACGTGTGACTTCGACACCACATTTTTCACATTCGATCCCCTTATACCGAATGCCACGGTATTTGCCGCAATAACATTCAAAGTCTTTCTCCGGACCAAATATCTTTTCATCGAACAAGCCGTTCTTCTCAGCTCGCTGTGTACGATAGTTGATCGTTTCAGGCTTTAGCACCTCGCCATGTGACCACTCTTTGATGCGCTCCGGTGAAGCAAGCTTGAGAGTCACTGTATTGAAGTTGCCTGTGTTAAATATGTTCTTTTTCATATGTCTAGTGAGTAGCTCTTATGCTTATACTTCCTCTTCCTCCTCTGACTTCTTCAAGTCCACATCAAGGCCGAGTCCGCGCAATTGCGAGAGAAGCACGTTGAATGATGCCGGAGTATTTAGACTGTTAATCCTCTGTCCTTTAACAATTGCATCAAAGGCGGCTGTTCGACCCGTGATATCGTCTGATTTGATCGTGAGCATTTCTCGAAGTGTATATGCCGCTCCATACCCAAGCAGTGCCCACACCTCCATTTCTCCGAATCGTTGTCCTCCTGACTGTGCTTTTCCACCAAGCGGTTGCTGTGTGATGAGTGAGTACGGACCGATCGAACGCATGTGGATCTTGTCCTCCACCATGTGGTGCAGTTTCAAAATATACATGTATCCGACCGAAACGTCTTGATCAAACGGCTCTCCGGTCAGTCCGTTATAGAGCTTCATTTTTCCACTTTCCTGGAAACCGGCTTCCTTCAGTTCGCGGCGTACTTCCTCGCCCGATGCGCCACTAAATGGTGGTACGATAGCTTGATACCCAAGAGTGTTGGCCGCAAGTCCAAGATGAATTTCCAGGATCTGTCCGAGATTCATACGTGACGGCACACCAAGCGGGGTTAGAATGATATCGACACGCTCTCCGTTCTCATCAAATGGCATGTCCTCCTCAGGAAGCACCTTGGAGATAACTCCTTTGTTTCCGTGGCGCCCCGCAAGCTTGTCTCCTACTGAAATATTTCGAAGTTGTGCTACGGTAATGTGAATACGCTTGATGATCCCCGAATCAAGATTATCTCCTCGTTCGCGGGAAAATACCTTTACATCAACGATGCGTCCACGCTCTCCTGATTCAAGACGCAAACTGGTATCTTTCACATCTTTTGCTTTCTCACCAAAGATCGAGCGAAGCAATCGCTCTTCCGGGGTTAGCTGTGTTTCTCCTTTTGGCGTTACCTTTCCGACGAGAATATCGCCCGGGCGCACTTCGGCTCCGATGCGAACAATACCGTCCTCATCAAGATTCTTGAGTTTCACCTCTCCGACGTTTGGAATATCATGCGTGGTGACTTCCGGCCCGAGTTTGGTGTCACGAACATTTACCGTAAACTCTTTCATGTGAATTGAGGTAAACTTACTGTCCTTTACCAGCTTTTCCGAAATAATGATCGCGTCCTCGTAATTTGAACCGAACCAGCTCATGAACGCAACGCGAATGTTCTGTCCGAGTGCCATCTGACCTCTGTCTGTCGACGACGTATCAGCAAGCAATTCACCCTTCTTTACTTTGTCCCCAACGGTAACCACCGGTCGCTGATGAAATGAGGTGAAGTTATTTGTAAGTGAAAAGTTAATAAGTTTGTATGTGGTCTCTTTACCTTTGCTGTTTTTGATGACGATCTTTCGTCCATCAGCTTTCGTTACGGTTCCGGCTTCCTTTGCAAGCACGATCCTTCCTGCGTCCTTTGCGGCCATCTCTTCAATACCGGTTGCAACAAGCGGTGCGTCAGGCAAAATACATGGCGTCGCTTGTTTTTGCATATTCGAACCCATAAGTGCGCGGTTTGCATCGTTATGTTCAAGGAATGGGATCATTGAGGTCGCAATAGAAAACGCCTGATTGGTCGCAACATCGATGTATTCAACGTTTTCCTTTTCAACAAGTGACGGTTCTCCCCCGTGCCGCACTTCCACATAGTCCTGGTCTATTACTCCTTTGTCGTTCACCTTGGTTGCCGCATGCGCAACAACAGCGCCCTCTTCTTCAAAAGCGTTGAGATATACGATTTCGTCGGTAAGTTTACCCTTCTCGACTTTCGTGTACGGTGTCTCTATAAGACCAAAATCGTTGATGCGCGCGTACATCGAAAGACGCAAGATAAGACCGATGTTCGGCCCCTCAGGGGTATGGATCGGGCATAGGCGTCCGTAGTGACTTGGGTGCACATCGCGTACCTCAAAACCAGCCCGCTCGCGCGTAAGTCCTCCCGGACCGAGCGCTGAGAGCGTGCGAAGGTTTTCAAGTTCGGCAAGCACGTTCTCTTGTTGCATGAACTGCGAGAGTTGGTTCGTTGTGAAGAATTCCTTAATACGTGCCTGCAATGGTCGCGGATTCAGGAATTGAATTGGTAGTGTCGCTTCCGCATCAATGGTACTCATGCGATCTTGGATATTCCGCTTCATGTGGCTCATACCAACACGAACCTTCTGCTGAAGCATTTCTCCGACAAATCGAACCCGCCTGAAGCCGAGATGGTCAATGTCATCAGGGAGAGCGCCGGGAGTATTGTTTGACTGAATGATGTAGCCAACAGTTGTAACAATGTCATCAAGAGAAAGCGTTCTTCGATCAAGCTCTTTTTCACCAAGTGATTGATTGAATCGTTGGTTGAATCGATGTCGCCCCACACGTGAAAGATCGTATCGCTCGTCGCTAAAAATCGAATCAATGTACTCTTTTGCGTTTTCAGGAGTTGCAAGATCCCCGTCTCGAAGCTTTTTGTGGATCTCTACGTAGGCTTCGTCAACAGTTTTTGCGGGATCCTTTTCAAGACACGCTTCCATTACTTCTTTTCCGCCCTTAAATTTCGAGAAGAGGTCTACCATATCCTTATCCCTCTCGGCTCCCATCACCCGAAGCAGTGATGTGACCGGAAACTTTCGTTTGCGGTCAATTTTTACATACACGACGTTGTCCGGTTCGCTTTCAAACTCTACCCATGCCCCGCGGCTTGGGATCACTTTTGCGGTGAAATACGGACTTCCTTTCAATACCTGTTGACCAAAGAAAACACCGAAGCTTCGCGCAAGTTGTGCAACCACAACACGCTCAACGCCGTTAATAATGAAGGTTCCGTGGTCTGTCATCATCGGGAAATCAGCAAGAAAGATCTCTTGCTCTTTTTCCGTACCGAGTGTTTTATTCTTTAGCTTCACTTTTGCGCGCATCGGCGCATCATACGTGAGCATGTTCTCCTTTGCATGAAACTCATCACACTTTGGCTCACCAATCTCGAAACTGGAAAATTCCAGATCAAATTTTTTGCCTGAATAATCTGAAAGAGGCGAAAACTCTTTTATGACTTCGGCAATTCCCTCTTTTATGAGCCACTCAAATGACTCGATCTGAGGATAGACCAGGTTAGGAAGTTCAACGCGCGGCTTGATGTAACGCTCGAAGTACTTCTTCTCTCGCTTTTTTTGCATAACCACCAAAAAGATTAATGACTCACAATAGATGTATGCAGAGAAACAAAACCCTCACTCCTTACAAGGTTTGTTGGGCAAGAAAAAACCGCCCACCTCTACGACTATCTATTGAAAGACAACAAGATATAAAAAAACGTATTCTTTTACGCTTATTTATGAAAATTAGTAAAAAATTGAATTCTGGGGCCGTAACTCAATCTAGTTCAGAATTAGGCGAAAGTATACAGGTATCGCTACTGGCTGTCAATCTTTCTTTTCGCTTCGTTAAGCCAGAACTCGCTCACCCAGACCTTCTCAAAACTTGTTATACTCCCATTTCGGCCTAAAAACTGGATAAGAAGTGGATTTCTTCATGCATAACCCTTGTATAACACTGTGGATTAAAATGTGAATAATTACGATGTCGCCATTGACGCTTGTATATTCCTGATGCATATTTGCCCTCAGAAACACAACACGAGCAGACACAAGAAAGAATAGAGAAAAGCCCGCGGAAGCGGGCCCTCTTTGTTTTGATGTCACACACCCGAACGTTTGAAGTATTCAAAAAAGTTCGGTCATGTCTACTTCTTCGAATTTTTCGAGCGTGCGCCGTACCGCGCTCACCACAAACGTGGAAGGAAGATATTCCGACTCGACATCAACCTGTGCGCCTATTTGATAGATACCACTCTTCGTCTTGCCTTCAGCGGTGATCAAGACCTCGACCGCTTGAGCCTCGGTGGCCTCAATCTCAGTTCGTCGAAGTTCCACTTTTGCGGGTGTGGAAAAATCATACTCTTTGATCTCTTGTTCAATTACGTTCCTCGCCTCAGTTGTGATCTCGCCACCAACCACAACGATTTCTGTCGCATATGCCGGAAGCCAGCAGAACCCGAGAAAAAGCAAGAGAATGATTGAAAGGACAAATTTCATGACAAGTCTCCCGGTTCTCATTCATGTACCGACTTACTAAATCAATTATGCTCCTTGTTGTCAATAAATCGGAGGCGTTGGACGTCTCCGAAATTATTTCTTCTTATTTGCTCTCCATTCCTCTATTTTTTTGTGGTGTCCCGAGACGAGCACTTTCGGAACCTTATACGTCTTTCCCTTGAAAGAAAATGCCTCGGGGCGTGTGTAGACTTCTGAGCTTGCAGTTCGTCCTTCTTCAACCGAGCCAAAATTTCCGAGCACCCCTTCGATCTGTCGTGAGACCGCATCAAGCACCACCATTGCAGGCAGTTCCCCACCCGTTAAAATGAATGGTCCGATCGATATTGGATCTGCTTTGAATATTTTTCGCACGCGCACGTCAACGCCTTCATATCGCCCGCAGATCAAAACGATATGTTTATGCTTTTTTGCGTATGTTTTTGCCTTTTTATTATCAAACTGTTTTCCGTCAGCCGCAAAGAAAATTATTTTTACATCCTTTTTTCTCCCCACCGCTTTTCGAATAGCCTTCACCACGGAGACAGGTTCCATTACCATGCCGGGACCACCTCCATACGGTTTTTGATCTACACGCTTATGCTTGTCTTTTGTAAAATCGCGAGGATTGTAAAATGATACCTTTATTTTTTTGTCTTTGATCGCTCGCCCGATGATCGAGTCGTTGATGTATGAGCCAAAACTCTCCGGAAACAGCGTTATGATATGAAAATGCATGAGTGCACCTTACCACACAAAAAACCACCCGAGAAGGGTGGTTTTTTGATCTTGTTTTGTTAAACCTTATATTTTCAGGTCTTCCATTGCTTCGTCCACCGACTTTGTCGCTTCTGAAATTGCGTTCGTGTCATCTTCCTCCTCAGAAGAATCAGTGTTCTCTTCTGTGGTAGCCGGTCGTGAGCCGCCCTCAGGTTCGTTAATCTTCAAGTTAACGCGAGCGTTGTTCTTCATACCGACAACCCTAAGGAGTGTTCGGATTGCTTTTGCGGTATTTCCCGATCGTCCGATAATTTTGCCCATGTCCTCCGGGTGTACGTCGAGAGTCAATAGAACGCCCATTTCATCTACTACTCGGTCGACTTTTACATCTTCTGGTCTATCTACCAGCGCTTTCACTACATGTTCAAGAAATGCTTGATCTGAATCCATAACCTTTCAATTCATTATCTTTATATATTCCTATACGACAATATTAGGAACTGGACTTCAGTATACCGTGATTTCGGAAAAAAGCGAGGTTGTTTTGCGTATGTATGAAAAGAACGGCTCCAAAAGGAGCCGCTCTGCGTGAGTGTTGATAGCTCGATATTCTTAGTTGTTCTCAGTCGAACCCCTTGCTATCGATCTTTTGTTTGATCGAAGAATTTCTTGTAACCACCGGAAACAAGGCCTAAACGATCAAAGGTGTCATACATCTTACCGAACTCCAGGCGGACGTCATCGAGCCTCGGATGAATGTCGTTTTCATTCTGTAATTCGAGGATCTCACCCGCCTTTTTGGTTAAGGCGCTCTCTACCAAGCGTCTGAGTACCTCCGTTTCCAGACGCAATACGGCCTGCCGAGAGACAGAAGCCTCCTCTGCCACCCCATACAAAACGTCAAGGTCTGTCAGGAACTGCTTTATACTCGTTTTGTACCTGTCTTCACGAATACTGCGTATGGATCCCGACAAAAAGAAGAGTACCCCGGGAGCAAGGAAAAGAATCGTAAGGAGGAGTGTTGTGGCACTGTCTAGCGGGCGATACCCTTCAATGCCAATCTTCCAACCTGCCAACGCGACAATGATCCACCCGAAACCTCCCAGGATCAAGTTGATAGAGTTCCTCTCCTCCTTGCTCCACTTGAGGGCCAAGGCAACGGGGTTGCTGCCTGTTTTCCTCTCATATGAGAACTCAAAAACGGGATTGAGCACTCGATCATACACGACCTTTACAAGGTCCTGTCGTACACCGATGTAGTTCATTTGAAGAACCTCTGCCTTAAGCTGACCGTTCGTGGTCGAACAATGGAGGCGCTCGTGCCTCTTTTCCCTAAAGGTTTTCGGTCCAAAGGAAAAAGCTCATCGTTCGATAACACACCAAGGCGACTGTGTTATGTGCTCGGATTATACAACAGTATTATAAAAAAGCAATTTAGTGGTCTTTTGTAGAAAAGTTTATACGACTTCTTCTTTTTTGTCGTTTTTTGTCGCCCCTTCGTCTGTCTCCTTTTGAGTAGGTGGTTCTGCCTCTGTCTCTTCTGGAGCTTTTTCCTGAGCTTTCTTTTCCTTTTCAGCCGGAGCCTCCTTGGTTGACTCTTCCTCTTCCTTTGACTCGCCTTCCGAAGACACACTCTTCTTTTCTTCGCTTTGAGCAGACGTTTTCTTCTCGATCGGAGCGTCGTCTGTCGGAGTCTTCGTAGCTTCCTGCGCGGAAGCTTCTTCAGTGTTTGATGTGTCCTCTTTTACGGATGTCTCTGCCGGAGGAACTTCGGCAGGCGCATCAGAGTCTTCTGAGTCTTTAACAATAGGAGTCTTCTTTCCAAGAGGATTCACTTTTTTGGCATCAATAACCTTTTCATTCACAAGAATATTGTGAACAGTATCCGAAACTTGCGCCCCTTGAGCGATCCAGTGTTTTACCCGCTCGCCGTCCACTGTTGTTTGCTTTAGACGTGGATTGTATGAGCCAAGCATTTCAATGTAGTTCCGGCTTTTTGGTCCCTTGGTACTTTCAATGACCACCATCCTAAAAGATGGGTCATTTCTTCGTCCGACGCGTTGTAGTCGTACTTTTAACATGTAGGCCGTAGAATACCAAAGTAAGCTAGGTCGGTCAATACACAGAGGTAACTGTAAAATGGTAAAGGCCCCTATAAAAAGGGGCCTCGTGAAAATTTCACACGAAGGATGAGGTTACCGTTTCTTGGTCTCTTTGCCTCCCCGGTGGAGAACCTTTCCCCGTCTGGGACAGAAAACAATCCCGCGAGCCATCTCACCGTCCCGCACGCGCGTGAGTTCCTCAGCGCGCCTCTTTGCAGAAACAAGATCGGTGGCCTTGCCTGCTTCACGCATCCCCTGAGATCCCCTGGCGGCAGAGACGTACTCTACCAAAACGATGAATGCATCGGTAGTTGGTATA
>JANQMM010000037.1 GCA_028280145.1 Minisyncoccota bacterium
TCAATTGCTACATGAGACAGACGAGCTTGCACTCACCGTTGTCGACGGAAGAGAAAGCGGGCAAGACGAAGATATTGTGCTATTCCCCGAATTTGCTTGTAACTTCAGTCTCGCAGAATCATCGCCATGGGAATTGTCTGAACAGGAATCCGGTACAGTTTCATACCAATACCAACGCTTCGTTCGAAGTCAGTAAACAAAGGCTGACACGACAGCAAACCACAAGAATCCCGCCCAAGCGGGATTCTTTACTTATACAAATGTCTCAGGAATCGGGTATTTTGTTGAAAGCTCACTCACTCTCACGCGAACTTTTTCTTCAATAAGCGGATCGTGTGGATGCTTTAAGATGTCCACTATGAGTTCAGCCACTTCCGCACAATCGGATTTGCTAAACCCGCGCGTGGTAAGTGCCGGAGTACCAAGACGAATACCCGACGGGTCACTTGGTTTTCGCGTGTCTCCGGCAATAATATTCATATTGACTATGATCCCAACACTTTCAAGCAACTGTTGCGCTTCTTTTCCGGAGACACCAAATGAACTGATGTCGAGAAGAAGCATGTGATTTGACGTACCACCACCGATCATCGTCACGTTATGTGTCTTGAACACCTCTTCCATTGCTTTTGCATTCTGCAATACAGCTCGCACGTATTCTTTGAAGTGTGAGCTCAGTGCTTCCTTGAAAGCTACTGCCTTTGCGGCGATCGTATGCATATGCGGACCACCCTGCAAACCGGGAAACACCGCCGCGTTGATCTTCTTCGCATATGTTTCATTTTCCGCAATAAGGATAAGTCCTCCGCGCGGACCACGAAGAGTTTTATGCGTTGTTGTCGTCATGATGTCAAAACCCCTCTCAAGCGGATTTGCGTGTACTCCACCTGCGATAAGTCCTGCAACATGCGCCATGTCCGCCATTGTGATAGCTCCCACCTCTTTTGCGATCTCAACAAATTTTTTGTAGTCAGGCTCTCGTGTATACGCTGAAAATCCTGCAATGATGAGATTCGGTTTATGTTCATGAGCAAGCATGCGCAATTCTTCATAATCAAGCTCTCCTGTGGCACTGTCTTTCATTTTATAGTGAACAAAATTGAACTCTTGAGCGGCAATCGTCACAGGTGAACCGTGTGTCAGATGCCCGCCATGTGAGAGATCCATCGCCAAAATAGTGTCTCCTTGCTTTAACAACGCGTGATATACGGCAAGATTTGCCGGAGCGCCCGAGTGAGGTTGTACATTTGCAAACTGTGCGTTGAATAATCTGCAGGCGCGCTCCATTGCAATAGTTTCGAGCACATCGGTGTGTTCCTGACCACCATAGTAACGCTTTCCCGGATACCCCTCCGAATACTTATTCGTAAATACGGAAGCGTTTGCTTCTTTTACTGCCTGCGAAACATAATTTTCTGACGGGATAAGTTCGAGGTGTTCCTGTTGTCTTTTTTCTTCTGCAGAAATAACAGTTCCTATTTCTCTATCCTGTTGATTCAAACTCATGATGGTTTTAGTGCTGCACGCTCTACGGAATAATCAACTGTATTTCGAAGAAGCACAGCTATAGTTATGGGCCCAAGGCCTCCGGGGACCGGAGTAAAAAGTGATGCTTTCTCCCTGCAACGCGGATCCATATCTCCGGCAAGTTTTCCCTCCAATTCGCTTGTTCCTGCATCGATCAGAACCACACCCTCTTTGACCATATCCGGCGTGATCAGGCCGGGTTTGCCAGCACCGCTTATGACAATATCCGCTTCACCAAGAAAAATACGAAAATCTTCTTCATCAGTATAACTGTCCAACTCCTGCAGATCAGCTCCTTGTTTTTTTAACCAGATGATAGTGGGTTTCCCCACCAGCTGTCCGCGACCCACAACAACAACTTTCTTGTTCTCAAGCGTTATGTCGTGTCTTTTGAAGATTTCAATAATTGCTCCGGTTACAGGAGGGTAGATCGTTAATGTATCTTCCAAATAAGCGATATTACTTCGCGTTGAGAGTACATCAACATCTTCCTTTTCCGGGATCGAATCAAGCACCTTGGTCATTTCAATGTTTTGAGGAAGTGGCAACTGTACAACGATACTGGTCTCTTCAAGAGAATTGATAAGGTCTACTATTTCCTCCGTGGTCACCCGTTCACGAAAACGATGAACCGAGACCGCCACGCCGACCTCTTCCGCTTTTTTACGTTTCAGATCCAAGAATCGCTCGGTGACCGGATCATCACCCGCCATGACAACTGCCAGTTTTGGCGAACATCCAAGTATATTGATACGCTCTTTAAGTTGAGTGTATATGTCTTGTGCTATTGCATTTCCATCGACAAGCATACGTCTCATCATAGCCAATTTAGAATCAAAAACAAAGAAAAAACAACCATTGCAGTGGTTGTTTTTTCTTTGTTTTTGATCTATTTTACTTCGATTCCCATTGAACGAGCAGTTCCTTCAATGATACGATCGGCTGCTTCAAGATCATTTGCATTCAAGTCAGGCATTTTTTGTTCTGCGATCTCGCGAATTTGTGCCTTCGTGACCGTTCCTGCTTTGCTTACAAGATTCTTTCCTGATCCTTTTGGTTTGCCAAGTGCCTTAAGAAGAAGTTGTGATGCAAGTGGTGTTTTGAGAGTAAGGTCGAAACTGCGATCCTCGTATACTGAGATCACAACGGGAATGACGTCTCCTCCCATATCTTTCGTCGCTTCATTAAAACGATTTACAAAATCTGAAATATTGATACCCGCCTGACCAAGTACCGGGCCAAGTGGTGGAGCAGGTGTGGCTTTCCCCGCCTGCACTTGCACTTTTACTGTTTTTTCTACTTTTTTCTTTGCCATTATTTAGAATTTACCTGATTAGTCTTTAGGAACACCTTGCGCTACAAGAGCGAGAAGATAGTACCACTACTATACTTATATTCTCTTTACCTGCAAGAAGTCCAATTCAACTGGTGTCTCGCGCCCAAACATGGAGACCATGACCTTGACCTTACCGCGTTCCTCATCAATTTCTCCGATCTTACCTTCAAGCTCCTTGAACGGCCCGTCAATGATGGTAATAGCATCATCAATATTAAGATCAATTTTATGCTTCACGGTCTCAGTATTCATGCGATTAAAGAGAGAATCAACTTCTTTCTGGGAAAGCGGTACCGGATGAATGCCTGAACCAACGAAACCGGTCACACGTGGTGTATTTCGTACCACATACCACGAATCATCGGTTACGATCATATCCACCAGAATATATCCGGGATAAATCTTTTCTTCTTCAACTGTTCGCTTGCCTCCTTTTATTTTGATCTTCTTCTCTGTTGGCACCACTACATCAAAGATCTTGTCCTGCATGTTAAGCGAACCGATTCGTTGTTTAAGATTTCGAAGTACAGCATTTTCATATCCTGCGTATGTGTGAATGGCGTACCAGTGACGTTCTCCACTTGTATCCTGTTTTGCCATATTTCTTAGATAACGTAGTTATTGATAAAACCGGTAAAAATAAAGTCGAAAGCGCCCAAAAATGCCGCAATGAAAATTGAGATCAAGATGACCAGGGTTGTAAAAATGACCGTCTGTTTTTGGGTTGGCCAACTTACGTGCTTTAACTCTCCCTTCGTGTCTTTTACGTATTGTGTGAGTTTGCTCATGGTTTTGAGTAAGTATATTAAAACGCCCCTAGGGCGAATTGATGACTACATGATACGCACTTTTGTGACTTTGTCAAATGTCTGTTTGGGCAGTTGTTACACTGCCCGAACATGGTTACTCAGAAACTTCAACGAACTCCGCGTCTACGCGAACTCTCTTCTTTCCGGTTCCGTCGTCAGGAATTGTTACCGCTCTAGCGGGCCTGTACATTCTTCCTTTGAAGAATCTGTGGTGATCGCCTGGCTGTATTACTTGACCTGGCTTACCCGCTACAGACGAAGTTATCCGATCAGGAGCCTTGTATAGCGTCATGTCCTTTCCCCAATAGCACAGACCTGAGCTCATTGTAAAAGCCACTCGAACAAATTGCAACAAAAGCCGAGGGTGTGTCGCATCCACTTGCCCTCAAAACCCAACAAATAGCCCCGTTATTGTGTCGTGTTTTACAAGCATAAAAAGCGGCACGATGCCGCTTTTTATGCTCCTTTTTAGCATTTCGATCTATCGAATCTCGTAGGTAATATTGACCCGCGAGGTGATCTTATTCTCTCCAACCGGAAGGTCCGGAACAAACGCACCGCCCATTCCGTCTTCTTCCATACTCATCGCCATATCAAAGGACCTTGCGTAGTACGGTTGTGCCACATTTTCACTGAAGTTTACAACGCGTACAAGACGAACTCCCAAATCATTTGCCAGTTGCTTTGCTTTTGCTTCCGCATCTTCGATGGCATCTTGTCGCGCTTCTCGTTGTAGTTCATCCTCATCATCAATGGTGAAGTTAAGCCCACTTACGTTTGACACACCGGATGAGCCGATATCCGCAAGTACTTTACCCGCCATCTCCGTATCACGAACCTTCACACTGATCGACTGGCTGACCTCGTATCCACGAAGTTTTTGTTCTCCCGGTGGGCAGTAGAACTGGGTACACGCCTCCCGGATGTAATCATATCGTGGATAGATGTTATATGAAGTCGTTTTAATATCACGATCTTCAATACCCGCCCCCTCAAGCAATCCAAGAGCAAGATTCATCTTTTTTGTTGC
>JANQMM010000051.1 GCA_028280145.1 Minisyncoccota bacterium
CGAGGCGTGACATGGGAGAAAGCCGCAGGGAAGTGTCATGCAATCTACCAAGAACTTATCAGTTTATTTAAATCAAAGGTATCATAGAAAGTATGCTTACGGTCTGTCCTTATTTCCACGTACACCAGCCATATCGTATTAAGCGTTATCGTATTTTCGATATAGGCAGTGATCATGATTATTTCAACGATGCATCCGGAACAGATCTCGATAATCGTTTCATTATTGAGAAGGTTGCGGAAAAGTCGTATCTGCCGGGTAATGCAGTATTGCAGGAGCTACTTGATCGTCATCCCGAATTTCGTTTCTCACTTTCTTTTTCGGGAACAGTACTTGATCAGTTTGAAGAGTTTGCACCCCATGTGCTTGAGAGTTTTCAGCGACTTATTGATTCAGGTCGTGTTGAGGTTCTTGCCGATACATACCACCACTCGCTTGCATTCTTGTATTCCAAAAAAGAATTTGCAAAACAGGTCAAACAGCACCGCACGCGTATCAAAGAACTTTTCAACTACGAACCAAAAGTATTCAGGCATACCGAGCTTTGCTATAGCAATGACTTGGCAGAGTGGGCTGAGGAGAACGGATACATCGGCATCATGGCGGAGGGCTGGGATGGCGTTCTGGGATGGCGAAGTCCGAATTTTCTCTACAATCCAATCGGGAAAAACAAGATCAAGGTGCTTTTGAAGAACTACAAACTCTCTGATGATGTTGCTTTTCGGTTTGGGCAAAAAAGCTGGGAAGGGTGGCCGCTTTCGGCAGAAAAGTATGCACAATGGATCTTTTCTCATCATGGCAATGCCAATACCATCAACCTTTTCATGGATTATGAAACGCTTGGTGAACATCAATGGGCTGATACCGGTATCTTCGACTTTTTGCGCGCGCTTCCCGGGGAGATACTGAAACATCCTGATTCCGGTTTTAAGACGACAACAGAGACCATCGAAAGTTACGATACGGTCGGTGAAATTGACGTGCCATATACGCTTACGTGGGCAGACACCGAGCGAGACCTGACGGCATGGCTTGGAAACAAGATCCAACAGACGTCTATCAGGGCACTGTATGACCTGGAGGATCAGGTGCTTCGAACAGGGGACAAGGATTTGATCGAAGATTGGCGAAAACTACAGACATCTGACCATTTTTATTATATGTGCACAAAGTATTTCAATGACGGAGATGTACATGCGTACTTCAGCCCATATGAATCTCCCTATGACGCACATATTGCGTTTATGAACGCTCTTAATGACCTGCGACTTCGTCTTGAGCGTGCGGAGGGAGGTAACAGGATCATTAAGACCAAACGAGAAGCGGCTAAGTTATAACAACGAGGGGTATGATACGAGGGAAAACAAAAAAAGAATTAGCTGCGACACTGCCACAACATTGTTTCTGGGTGAATAATGGACCTATTTTAAGTGACCTACAAGAACTGTATGCGGCTCTTAAAAACGAGATCACATCTGAGCAATTTTCGCACCACGTAAACGGACATAAGAACGACTTTGCCGATTGGATCGAGCGAACTCTTGGCGATCCGCTTTGTGCAAAAAAGATGCGAAGTGCGAAGAAACAGGACACAGCCACTTCAAGGATTAAAGACTGTCTAAAGGGATACAACATATAAATATGTCGCGACTCTTCACACACGGAAACGGGAATATGCTGGTGTGTCTAGACCAACACGCACAGGTTCGTGATCTGTATTATCCGTATGTTGGCCTCGAAAACCATGTCAGTGGTCATCACGTACATCGCATAGGCGTCTTCGTTGAGGGGAAATATTCCTGGCTTTCAGACGGTGGTTGGCACCATGAGACGGATTGTAGTCATGATGATATAGAAACATGTGGGTTTGTTGGTACAAACGAAGGGCTTGGGGTCAAGATCGCACTGAATGATGTTGTCTATAACGAGAAAAATATATTCATTCGCGAAGTGATGGTACATAATCTGCGCGATTATGATCGGGATATTAAGATCTTCTTTTCGCAACAGTTTGAAATCAGCGAAACACATCGGGGTGATACAGCCTACTTTGATCCGCGTTGCCAGTCGATCATCCACTATAAGGGCAGGCGCGCATTCCTCATCAACGCACAGTGGAAGAATAAGAGTTTTGATGATTACACAGTCGGCATTTTTGAAATAGAAGGGCGGGAGGGTTCTCACATTGATGCCCAAGACGACACGCTACACAAAAA
>JANQMM010000057.1 GCA_028280145.1 Minisyncoccota bacterium
CTCGCGCACAAACGCTTGAGTACGACATGGAGATCGATCGAGAGATACGTCTTGAACTTCGTGAGTACAAGGCGGCGTTGGTACAAAATTTACGCAACAATATCACCAAGGCGATATTTCGTCTTGCGTGGGTAACATACAATACGGCACAAGGAGCGAAAGGAGGGATTGATTCGTATAAGAAATTGATTGATCCTGAAAGTGTCGTCGAGGGCCTCGGTGCGGGGATGAAACTGATTCAGTCTCATATTCCGGCCGGAGAGAAGGACCTGCAGTTTGATACAAAAGACACAAAAGGAAAAGTGAAGTCCGCGGCATGGAATGCGACTCTTGAAACACTTGAAAGTGTCGGCGACCCGCAGGCTGTGGCAGTGCAGGTCATGAAAGATGTAAAAGGAGCAATGGTGGGTGGACCTGACCTTTCACCGGAAGAGATTGAGATTTTGCGTACACAACATTTGCAAAATAACGAGGTTGATCGTGCACTTGCCGAAAGCTACGCAAAGAACGCTGAGCGAAGAAAAGAATTGCTACTTTTGGAAAGACAAATAGCGACAAAATACAACGAACTGCAGGAATGGAAGGCAAAAGAATATACACGTGTGAAGAATGCTCTAACACATGACTGTAAAGAGTAATATGAAACGAAGTTTGATCACCATATCCATATTCCTTATCGCACTGATCCCAAGCGCAGTGGGAGCGCAGACTATATCTCTTGGTGAAGGGGGAGATGTTGAATACACCGAAAAGTTTGAGTTTGAAAATGTAGAGCTATTCTATAACGGTGATGAGTTGGTACTCAGCGCTCATGACGAGAACGGTGATGGGGTATTTGAAACGTGGCTTTGGTATAGGGATGACATTGTTGTGCGCGAAGGACATGACACGGACACTGTTGCGGGTCCGGATGCTTTCTTCGAGTTAAATACTAATGAAGACGTAACACGTGAGTTTGGCGAAGGAATTTCAACCTATACCAAACCAGATATCGTGTCATTTGAAACACGCATTGAAGAAGGCGGTATATCCGAGACAGAAGACCTGGTGGGTGACCTCTCGTCCATTACTATTCCTGGTGGTAGCAATCCATTCTTGATAGTGTTGTTTGTCATCATCGCCATTTTGGGATTTGTGTGGTGGAAAAGACAACGGAACAGGATAGAACAAACAACGGATTGACCTTCTTGCAGGCAATCAATTCTAGCGGGCTACCTTTAAAAGAGCATCCCAGCCGACCTTAACGAATTCTTTTGTTTTTTCGTCAGTGAGGTTGCCATTCTCGTCAAACTTCTCACCACCACCTCCGACCCAGAATTCCGGTTGACCCAGAACTTTCATATTCAAATGGAGTAGGGTTTGCTTGAGGTGGTATTGTGCCATTGCGCCACCGGCTCCTCCCGGACTGGTGCTTACCACAAGAACAGGCTTTCCATCAAAAGAATTTGCTTTGTACGGGCGTGATGCGACATCAATTGCATTTTTGAGCACCCCGGAAACACTCCTGTTGTACTCAGGGGTTGCGATGATCAGTGCGTCTGCGGATTCAATGAGTGTTTTAAATGCTGTTGCGGATTCCGGATACGCATCATCCATTTCCGCATTATAAAGAGGGAGACTCCCAATGTCTGCAACCTCAAGATTGACGTCTGCCGGAGTCAGCTCTTCAAACGCTCGCATCAAGCCTCTGTTCGTAGATTTTTTTCGCAAGCTTCCGACAATTCCAACAACTTTCATATAGCTCATTATACGTATTTCTACCAAAGTTACGAGTTGTTATGACAAACGAAACACCCGACGTGAAAATGCGTCGGGTGTTGTTGTGGTGTTCTCATGCGCTCAGAGCCGTGACCGAACGTTCCAAGTTCTCTCGGGCTTGTTCTTCGTATCGATTGTAGAAGAAATCGGTAATGTAGATCGAGTTCCTTGCAAGAAGTTTTCTCAATTTACCCAGCCGTTCTTCTCTGAACGTTTCGTCTGAGAGATGTTGATGTTCGCGTCGAATTTGCTCCTCGTAGGCATCGAAGACTTCCGGCTTCTGTCCCAAAACAACAAGGTCGATGTCCACGAACAATCCCTTGTCTCCTGCAAACGCCTCCCAATCGTCACTGTGTTTCGTGGCTACGATAAGGTCGAAGACCGTATCAGCATATCCCGAAAGGTTACTTGCAGTGAGGAAGTCGTGCGCATACTCTGCACTGTCTTGTTCGTTGCTCTCTGAGTCCGGTTTGTATATGTAATTCTGGAACCAGATGGCAAGTTCAAGGGCGTATTCGTTATCGGCAAGACGCCGCGCGCTTCTCAGTGCCTTGAGGTGCATGGCAATACGCTCAAGGGTGTGGTGATGCCTGCCTTCTTCTGAATATTGCTTTTGCAATAGCTGGAACATGGCGGTTTGAAACTGACCCGTCATTCCAATGCTTTCTGCGAGTCTCTGCCATTGTTCCAACAGCCACTTCACGTTTCTGTTCATGGCTCTCTCCTTACTCAATACCGTGATCTGGTGTGATTTTAAAATATGTTCACTTCTTGTCAACACCTGGTATTTTCAAGGAGAATCGCTTTGCGCCGATTTGTTATTGCGTAAAGGGACTCATATTTTATGGAGATATGTTTAATGATATAATGAGGTCATGAAAAAGAATTGCGAAAGTTGTCTTATGCCCTTAAGCGCTGATCCGGGTACTCCGGAACACGACTCGTACTGTAGTCTTTGTTATAGGGACGGCGCGTTTCTATACGGAGGGGATGATGTAAAAGAGTTTCAACGCATTTCTTATGAAGGCATGATCGCAAGCGGAATGAATCGATTTCTTGCAAAGTTCTATGCATGGATGATCCAGTTTGCTCCGCGATGGAAAAAATAGCATGCAGACAACTAAGAAAAAAAATGTAGACACCGTCAGCAACGCCGATGTGTATGACTTCATCACACGAAGACCGTGTGCCACGATTGCTACATCACGAGAGGGAAGTTCCGCAGACCTCGCTCATGTGTTTGTGTACTTTGATCTGGCATTCAACGGTTATTTTCTTTCGAAGATCGATACACGCAAGGTAGACAATATCTCCGGGAATCCACATGTGAGTTTATTGTTCTCCGATATCGATAGCTTGCAACAGGTTGAATATCTTGCAAATGCACGCATCATTGATGATACGGAGGAGATCACCACTGTGCTTCCAAAGATCCAAGACATTTTACAGGATGCTCGTGCCGAATACTGGATTCCTCCGGTGACACAAGTGCCGGGTAACGGCTACTGTATTGTCGAGCTTACACCAATGGCGATCACGTATCGCGACTATGCCCGGGAAAAGAAAGACGCAGGAGCCCACCAATTCAAGCTCGATATGAGCGCTCTCTGAGCGCCTGGCCACAGCCTTTAAAGATTGGTAAAACAGCTTTTTATATTGCAACTCATTTTTCCACTTCTGTTTATAAGTGCACTCGCTTTTCATTTTAGAGGAAAGGTAGTATGGTACATACCTTGTTTGTATGAAGAAAAAGTTTCTGATACTCCAGGCGCGGCCCGATGAGATCTCCGATCTTGAGTTCGACGCGATCTTAAAACACGGCGGATTGTCTCACGATGAGGTTGAGCGTATTCGTATGGAAGAAGGCGATCTTCCTGATATTGATCTTGAAGAATATGCCGCAGTTATTGTTGGCGGTAGTCCGTATTGTGTTACGGACGAAGAGAAAACAGAAGAGCAAAAAAGACTGGAACTACAGTCACGCACGTTGCTCGAAAACATCATCGAAAAGGATTTTCCATATCTTGGCGCGTGTTACGGACACAGCCTTCTGTCCAGTCTGCACGGCGGGAAGGTAGAACAAAAAGGCGTATATGCGGAGACGCCGGGCGGAGTCACTATACACCTGACTGAGGCAGGTAAAGTAGATCCGTTACTTGCGGGACTTCCGGAAGACTTTCGCGTGTTTGCGGGACACAAAGAATCCTGCACCGTCTTGCCGGATGATGCTGTGCTACTTGCCTCAAGCGACACCTGTCCGCATCACATATATCGCATCGGTGAGAATGTGTATTCGGTACAGTTTCATCCGGAGTTGGATATTCACGGCATTCAAAGACGCATTGAGGCTTATAAGTATAAGGGATACTTTCCACCCGAGCAGGCGGAATCCCTTAAACAGGCTATGGAGGATGAGTTGGTGACAGTGCCTTTTGACATACTAAAGCGATTTGTTGATCGTTACAAAGATACATAATATGAAGAATAGGGCGCTTCTTAGCGCTCTTTTATTAGGTCACACAAACAGTCTATAGACTTTTTAATCAAAAGAGGTACACTGGTCGTGCCTATAAAAACCGCATACATATGGACAAAAAGAACATCATTCTTTTCGTGAATAATCTACCCTCGGCTGCTCTTGAAAGCTTCGTAGCGTATAAGAAAGCATCAAAGCAAAAACTACGCATTGCCGTTATTCGTGACTCGCGCAGAAGGTCAGCACGAGCAGGAAAGAAGAACGAAGCCATAGATATTGAACTTTCCTGTGACCTAAGTGATTCTGAAAAAGTCGCAGAAACACTTCTGCCATTTCATGATGAGATTAAAGCGGTGACGTGTCGTGGGGATGCTCACATTGATGCCTTCAAGAAGGTTATTCCGAATGTGCCTTATTTGCGCACTCCCACCAGTGAATCGCTTGATTGGAGCATCGATAAAATCAAGATGCGCAAGCGTTTCGCTTCACACAAAAGATCGATCACACCAAAGTTCATGGTGGTACGTGATGCAAAAAAGAAGACCATTGCTGAAATTGCAAAAAAGATCAAATTTCCACTCATCATAAAACCCTCAGGGCTTTTTATGAGCATGCTTGTAACCAAGTGTTACCACGAAGAGGAGTTGGAAAAAGAGCTCAAAAAAGTGCTACGTAAAGCAAAAAAAGTATATGCGGACAATGGAAAGAACGAGACCCCACAGATTCTTGTCGAGGAGTTCATCGAAGGTGAAATGTATTCCGTTGACGCGTATATAACTGCCCGTGGACGGATCTATTTCTGTCCACTTGTTCATGTCACCACGGGAAAGCAGATTGGGCGCGATGACTTTTATTCCTACAAAGCTTTGACTCCTACAACACTTCGAAAACCTGCGATTGAACAAGCGGAAGCTGTTGCAAAAAGTGCGATCAAAGCGCTAGGGCTACGGAGTAGTACTGCACACATTGAACTCATGCGCACAGATAGCGGGTGGAAGGTGGTGGAGGTTGGTCCACGCATTGGTGGTTTTCGTCATGATCTCTATAAACTTGCCTTCGGTATTGATCACGGGGCAAACGATATTCGTATTCGGGTACCGGAACAACCTGTCGTCAGCAAAAAAAAGCTGGGCTATGCGTGTGCGATGAAGTTTTATCCGGAAAAGGAGGGGCTACTCACTCAGCTTAAAGGGATTAAAAAGATACAGGAATTCAAATCGGTGAAAAAGGTGAAGCAAAACAAAAAGATTGGCGATAAATGTCTCTTTGCAAAACACGGAGGTGTTAGTGTAGTAAATGTGATCCTTTTCAACAAAGAACGTTCAAAACTCCTCGCTGACGTACGCCGTATTGAAAAAAGTCTTACTATTGTGACGAAATAGCAAGGAGCGCTATACTTCCATTATGCATTATGTCTACATTGTGGCGTGTGCTGATGGATCACTTTATACAGGCTATACTACCGACATCCAAAGGCGTGTAAAAGAACACAACAGAGAACTTCCGGGCGGGGCGGCCTATACCGCGGGACGGGCTCCGGTCACACTTCTCTATAGCGAGACGTGTGCGTCACGATCCCTTGCTCAAAAACGTGAACATCAGATAAAATCCCTCTCAAGAGAGCGAAAGCTTGCTTTGATCCACGAGAGTGGAGCAAATTAATTTTTTTTGTATACTAATTGTATGAATAATACGACTATCGGTATTTTAATCGGGATAGCACTTTTTGGTGTTGTTGCGGTTATCGTGTTCCAAGACGAAGGGCCACCACGTGTTGATTTTCATGAAATTATTTCCGATGAAGAGGAAGTGGCGGCAACTAGTTCCGAAGAGTCGGAAGAAGTCACGCAAGAAGCAGAAGCAGGAACAGTTGATACTTCAACGGATGCCGCAGACGAAACGGGGGTGGAGCCTGAGATGACAGAGGAAACAGTTTCATCCGGAGACGTCGAAGAGGATACCACAACAGAGGAAGGGGCAGGTCAGAGTGAAGAAGTAGAAGGAGTTGTGGCAACGACGACCGAGGAAGAAGTGATTAATGAAGAGCAAGGAAGTGAAGAGCAAACAGCGACTTCTACTTCTGAGACGACGAGTGCAACTACAACAGATGAAGCTGAAGAAAACGAAGGAGGAGTTGCCGCACCGTCTGATCTTATGATGCACATACCGTTTGATGAAACAGGAGGCTCAATAGCATCTGATATATCCGGACATGGTAACTTCGGAACGCTTCTTAGTGTTGATACGGAAATTGCGTGGAACGGTGGAGCGGTTGACGGCGCACTCTTTTTGGACGGACAAAACGATCATGTTGCGATTTCTCATTCGGAAACACTTAATCTCGGAGCTCAAACACAAAGCTACTCAATTTCATTTTGGTTTCGGTCAACAAATGATCCTGGCGGAGAACGGGAGATCATCGGAAAAGGTGGGCGCAGCGGTTCTTCACCTTTCGATATTCGAATTAACAGCGAAGGAGAGGTTTCATTTCGTGTCTCAGACGGATTTGCGGCAAGCACACTTCGAACGGATGTCTCGATCGTGAATGGCTCGTGGAATCATGTTGTCGCTCTTCGTGACGTTAACTCGGATCGATTACGTTTGTATATAAACGGTATTGTGCGCGGTGGTATTACATTTGATCAGACAAATGAAAGCCTTCGGAATGCTTTGCCGGTATACATCAATCGCTACGAGCTTGCAGGGAACGCGTATGCTCATCACAATTTCGGCATTGACGATCTCTATATCTACAATCGCAAGCTCGAAACAAATGAGATCACAGAACTCTTTAAGGCGCGACAATAGTGAAGCTCAGTAAGAAAAATATCTCATACACGACGATAGTTATCCTCATTGGGGCACTTCTCTATATTGTGTATACAAATTACACCTTACATAAAGAGAATGAACTGCTCTATGCGGACTTGTTGAAGACCGAAGCTGAATACGCTTCAACTACGGTAGCGTTGAGCGAGGTGATCCAATCATTGCAAACAGATCTTGAAACAACACTCGGTGACAATGCTGTAAAGGATCAAAAGCTTGCAGACACCATCAGTGTGTTGGAAGGGGTGCGAGGCAATCTTGAGCTTGCACAAAGTGAACGGGATCAATTGCAAGTGGATCTAAAGAAGGAAGAAGCAAAGATCGGCATTCTCTCCGAACAGGTAAGTTCGATCACCAATGTTGTCACGCAAATAGACAAATTATCAAAGACAGATGAGGAATTGCTCCAAAAATATTCTAAAGTATATTTTCTAAACGAACATTACATACCCGAGAACCTGGTGCTCATTGGGGATGAGTATGTATACAACAGTGCTAACCGGTATTGGTTTCATCGGGACGCCTATCAACATGTGAAGCGTTTGATGGAGGATGCGTATGCAGATGGCATTGATATGACCATTATCTCCGCGTACCGCTCATTTTATACTCAGGCCACCCTCAAGGAAGCTTATACTGTCACGTACGGTGAGGGGGCAAATGCATTTTCTGCAGACCAGGGATACTCCGAGCATCAGCTCGGCACGACAATTGACTTTACTAGTTCAACAGTTGGTCCGAGCCTTGAAGGGTTTGATGAGACTGAAGCATATGCTTGGCTTTTGCAACACGCACATAAGTATGGATTCATACAATCGTATCCGCCGAATAATGAATATTATATCTTTGAACCATGGCATTGGCGTTTTGTGGGTGTTGCGCTTGCTACCAAACTTCACACGGAAGGAAAATATTTTTATGATGAAGAACAACGTGTTCTCTCCGGATACTTGCTCTCGATCTTTGACCCCATTCCGGAGGCAAGTGAGTGAATTGTTTCTACCGACGTCTTACATTTTCGTTTTCTCATGAAGGCCGGTATAGTGCCAAGCGCCGCTTAAAACAAGACTCAAACTATCCACAGCATTGTTGTTGGAAACTTGATATATAATGGTGGAACGAGAAGCCCGCACCTTGAAACACATCTGTCGAGACGTGAACTCTTTTTGTGTCCACACTGATAAAGTTCACATTGTCTTGATTTATTGGTTACACTCACATCCTCACGAAGGTCCTGCTATTTCCTACACCAGCACCACCTTTTCCGAGGCGGCTTTTTGTTCCGAGAAAAAATAATTTAAGACGATTATTAACTAATAGTGGAGAGTTAGTATATGCTTGAGAACATCATTAAGCGTGACGGGGAGATAGTCCCGTTCGAGCCGGAAAAAATAACGATTGCTATCCGTAAAGCATTCGTTGCACAAGATGAAAAAATTGCCAAAAGCGATTTACACATACTTACTGACGAGGTCGTATATCGACTCCAAGAGGAGCACCCTACAGGTGAGAATGTTACAGTGGAGATCGTGCAAAACCACGTTGAATACGTGCTCATGGAGAACGGCTTTTTCAAGGTTGCAAAAGCCTACATTGTCTACCGCGAAGAACACGCACGGCTGAGAGCGGAAAAACAACTTGAGTTAGTTCAGCAATTTGAAGACAAAAAACTCAAGGTCACAAAAAGAAACGGCAAACAAGAAACATTTGCTATTTCAAAGATAAAGAAAACATTTGATCGTGCAGCAAAAGGGTGCGGCAAAAAATGTTCCTTTGAAGTCTTCATTGAGACTTTCAAAAAGAATATCGTGCCTGACATGACCACGCAGAACATCAATCGTCTTATGACAAAGACTGCTGTGGACCTTGTAACGACGACCAATATTGGTTGGCTTAATGTTGCGTCTCGTCTTTCGCTTGGTGAGATTTATAAGGACGCCTGTCGTAATCGAAAAATGTCCATGAAGGACATTTACACACCGAAAGCGTATCTTGCGTTCTTTAAGGAATATGTCAAAAAGGGTCTTTACTACAAGGACTTCATGGATCACTACAGCGAAAAGGATATTCTTGAGGCAGGGAAACATCTAAACAAAGACACAGATGAGAATTATGAATACACTACTGTGCTTTCTTGTAGAACTCGTTATCTTTTGAATCCAAACGGTGTGATAAAGGAACTTCCGCAGGAGATGTATATGTCTATTGCACTCTTTCTTGCCATTCCTGAGAAGGATGAAGACCGACTGAAGTATGCGTTGAAACTCTATAAATATATTTCGGGTCAATATATCTCACTTCCGACTCCGACACTTCTCAATTCACGCACTAATTGGCATCAACTCTCGAGTTGTTTCAAAATCAATATAGATGACGATCTGCGAGCCATTTACCACGGTGTTGAGAATATGGCACAGATCTCGAAGTTCGGCGGTGGCGTTGGCGTGTACTTGGGCAACATTCGTGCTCGCGAAGCCGCAATTCGCGGATTCAAAGGCGCCTCAGGTGGTGTGAATCCTTGGGTAAAGGTCATCAACGATACCGCAACGGCTGTCAATCAGCTTGGTGCACGTATGGGCGCCATCTCGGTAACGCTTGATGTGTGGCATCGGGATATTTATGACTTTCTTGACCTACAGACAGAGACAGGGGATATTCGTCTGAAGTCGTTTGATGTCTTTCCTGCAATATCGGTACCTGATATTTTCATGCGACGTGTTGAGAAAAATGAGGACTGGACACTTTTTGACCCGCACGAGATCGACGAACTGTACGGAAAGAGTTTACAGGATCATTTCGGAAAGGACTTTGAGAAGTTCTATGAGGAATTGGAACAAGACAAACGTCTTAGTATGAAAAGAACAGTGCCGGCAAAAGAACTTTTTGTAAAACACTTGCGTACTACTGTTGAAACCGGTATGCCGTATGTGTTCTTCCGCGATACGGTGAACAAGGTCAATCCGAACAAGCATGCCGGCAATATTTACTCGACACAACTCTGCACCGAGATATGTCAGAACACTTCAAGAACCAAGTTCATTGAAGAAACTATTGAAGACGGGAAGATCGTCATACGATACGAGCCGGGAGATCTTGTGGTGTGTAATCTTGCATCGATTAATGTTGCGAAAGTATATGACGAGAAGACCATCAAAGCGGTATTTCCGGTCGTGATGCGTGCGCTTGATAATGTCATTACACTTAATTACTATCCGATCAAAGAGGCTGAGCGGACTTCAAAACGATATCGTTCCGTAGGACTTGGTTATCTTGGTCTTGCTGAATATTTGGCGGTCAATCAACTGAAATATGACAGCAAGAAGGCGCGCGATGTTGTTGATACATTGTTTGAGAAGTATGCGTATCATACCTACAAGGCATCTCATGAGATCGCCAAAGAACGCGGACCTTACGAGCTTTTCAAGGGTAGCGAGTACAGCAAGGGAGTGATCCTTGGTCGCAAGGCTACGTGGTATGAAAAGAATACGAAACGCGGAAAAGACTGGAAGACGCTCATTGAGAAAATCAAAAAAGACGGCGTGCGGTTTGCATATCACACCGCTCCCGCACCTAACACTTCAACCGCAGGTGTGGTAGGCACTACTGCCGCACTGCTTCCGATCTATAAACGATACTTCATCGAGAATAACCTTTCGGCGCCGACCATTCGTGTTGCGCCAAAGTTGTCACTTAAGAACTTCGAGTATTATCAAGAGTACATTTCACTCGATATGAAAGATGTGATCGACATGATCGGCACTATTTACCCGTGGGTGGATCAATCCATTTCATTTGAGTGGATGATCAATCCTGCTACAACAAGCCCAAGCATGCTTCGGGATTACTATTTCCGTGCCTGGAAAAAGGGAATTAAGACTGTGTATTATGTCCGAAGTCTCTCGGCTCAAGTTTCAACCAATACATGTGAAAGTTGCAGTGGTTAATTAAAAGTTAAACAACACATATGATCGAAAAGAACAAAGTATTTGACCCAAAAGGAGAGGATGCAATCAGTAAGCGAACTATTATCAAAGGACATACAACCGGCCTATTTCAATTGAACCTTACTAAATACACGTGGGCTAAGCAGATGTATCAGGTTATGATCGGGAACTTTTGGGTGCCTGAAAAAGTAATGGGGCTCAAAGAGGATTCGATCGTATTTCACAAGGATCTAACTCCCGAAGAACAGAAGGCCTACAAGGGCATCCTTTCTTTTTTGATCTTTCTTGATTCGATCCAGACGGTAAATCTGCCGCGCATTTCCGATTATGTCACTGCTCCGGAGGTGAATCTGCTCTTGGCAATTCAGACATATCAGGAAGCTATACACTCGCAAGCGTACGCAACCATGCTTGAGACGATTGTTGATAGTAACGAGCGTGACGAGATCTATTATTTCTGGAAGAACGACAAAGTGCTTTTGAAGCGAAATGAATACATTGGTCAGATATATCAGGATTTTCTTGATAACCCGACCGATGAGAATTTCTTTGACACGATCGTTGCAAATTACGTGCTTGAATCGATTTACTTCTATAATGGATTTGCGTTCTTTGATTCGCTTGCCGACCAGGGCAAAATGCTCGCTTCAGAGCGCATGATCGCATATATTCGTCGCGATGAGCTCACGCATGTCACTCTCTTTGTGAATATGATGTTGAACATGAAGGAAGAATTTCCAAAGCTGTACAGTGAAGACAAGATTTATGATCTTATGAAAATTGCTGTTGAGCAGGAAATAACTTGGAGCAAACACATTCTTGGTGATAAGATTCCGGGCATTAACGGAGACACCACAGAGGCGTACACACATTGGCTTGCAAACGAACGTCTTGCGCTCCTTGGCATGAAGCCGCTTTATCCGAATGCAACAGAGAATCCGTACAAACACCTTGAGCGTTACCAGACACCCGATGACGACAAAAGTAACTTTTTTGAAACGACAGTCATCAACTATACCCAGTCAACGGGTCTTAAAGGGGATTGGGATGAGGTGTAGGTGCTGTTTTGATATATCTCTTTACTTTCTGAAAAGCGCGCTTACGGCGCGTTTTTCTTATCAACAGCCGGACTGATGCATATTACACATTCGGTATATAATGAAGTCAATGGAATCCGCATCACATCGGGCCTTTGTATATGGGGGAGCTATACTTGTAGGCCTCTTTTTGATGTTTGGACTTGTAGGCTTCACGTTTGCACAAGAAGATTTTGAAGCTCCGGAAGTGGAAGCCGTGCTTTTTGAAGGAGAGTCAGAGGGAGTATCAGAAGACGGAAACCCAGGCGAGACCAGCCCTGAACAGGAGTTACTTGACTTCTCACTTTCTCACACCGAGGAACGGCCGCTTATAGAGGACAATTACTATCCTTCGGAAGACTTCTTCAGTGTTGAGGGAATACATCATATAAGCGTTCAGTTTGCCGTCTTTGGCTTTCTTCTTCTCCTTCTTCTCATGATGTTCGCCTTCTTGGTGAAAAGCCCTTATGGGAAAAAGTTCATTTTTAGCTCAATGGTATTCGTTATTGTTGTACCGTCCCTTTTCTTTGTCACCTCAACAGTGTACATCAATGTTATTTCGGATACCGGTGGCCCGGTTCATTGGCATACGGATTTTAGAATATTTGCATGCGGGGAAGAGTTGCCGCCACCGGAACCAAAGCACAGGCTTTCAAATAAAACCGGTACGCCGGTACTTCACCAACACGAAGACAAGCGAGTGCATGTTGAAGGGGTGCTTATTGACATGCTTGATGCCTCCTTCCAGAACTTTGTACGTGTACAGGGCGGAGAACTTACCACTGACACATTTAAAGTGCCGACCGGAGAAGGGTATCGGGAATTTACCAATGGAGACAAGTGCCCTGATGGAAAGCCGGGTGAGTGGAATGTTTTCATCTACAGCACAAATGTTGAAGACAACACGGTTTCAAAAGCGGTATTGGAGGATTACATCAATTATGTACCCGCTCCGTACATTGAGGTGCCTCCGGGGGACTGTCTTATCTTTGAATTCGGGCCTCGACAAACTGATACCGACAAGATTTGTAATTTCTATCAACTCGAGATTAATAAAGGTAATCTAACCCCAACATGGAACCAGTAAGTGTTGCAACACAACTCCCGACCATTATTACCGTGGTCACAACGGCAGCCATTGATGCGGTAAATCCCTGCGCTATCGGTGTCATGATCTTGATGGTATCTTCGGTACTCGTCTCAGGGAATTCGATGAAACGTCTTGTAGCTCTTGGTCTCACTTATACTTTTGCTGTCTTTTTCGCTTATTTGCTTGCCGGATTCGGACTGTTGTTCTTCCTTAATTCAATACCGTTGTATGTCACCGAATATCTCTCGCTTGCAATCGCGACACTTATCATCATTGCAGGCATTCTCGAGATAAAGGACTTTTTCTGGTACGGAAAAGGCCCGTCTCTTGCCATTCCTGTCTACTTCTCAAAGAAGCTTTCAGGTGCGG
Source organism: Minisyncoccota bacterium (assembly GCA_028280145.1). Taxonomy (GTDB): domain Bacteria; phylum Patescibacteriota; class Minisyncoccia; order Phycocordibacterales; family JACZSL01; genus JANQMM01. The sequence continues at coordinate 13,543 of JANQMM010000057.1, forward strand.
CTTCAAACAGCTCGACATTTGGCGGTGTTTTCCTTCTCGGTCTCTTTGTTTCAGCGATTGAGCTACCGTGCACGGGAGCTCCTTATCTGGCGATTATCACACTTATTTCACAGAATTTTGATATCTACGGATTCCTTCTGCTTGTTCTTTATAATCTCATATTCGTCTCACCACTGCTCATCATTCTCGCTCTTGTGGTCTCCGGCGTGAAATTGAACAGCATCAAGTCATGGAAAAATGAGAATAAAGGATACATGCGCCTTGCGATCGGTATGTTCCTCATTGCTCTTGGATGGCTTCTTATCTTCATCGCAAGCGGCATCATTAACTTCGGATAGTAACCCCGACCTTCTCTTAGTAGCCTGGTGTTCAAACAGACAAACCTCGAAATGCTCGGGTTTTTTAGCTCACCATTCTTAGGGAGATTCCATATTTAGGCAGACCATAGTACTATATAGGGGTATTTTTTAAATAGTAGTATCATGGGAGATAAACAACAAAACGCCGAGGAAAGTAACAATCAAGAAGAGAGAACTGAAGACGCTTCGGTTGTAGAGGAGCAAAGTACCGATTCGGCCGAAGAAACAACGACAGCATCGTCAGTAGATAATAAGAAACTACTTGTAGCACTTGTTGTCGTTGTTGTGCTTATTGTGGGCGCACTTGAGTTAAGCGGTACAACGAGCATGTTTGGAAGTAAGGCTGTGGCAGTGGTAAACGGAGAAAAGATCTCCCAGGCGGACTTTGATGCCCGGGTAAATCAGATTTTTGCCTCAGACCAAGCACAATTCTTCAATTTGGAAGATCCAGCGCTTCGCGCCAGCATTGAAGAGCAGATTCTAAATGAGATCATTAACACACGCCTTCTCATTCAACGTGCAAATGAAGCAGGTTTTAATGCCACTGATGCCGAAGTGGAAACGGAATATCAGCTTATACTTGACCGGCTCGGAAGCGAGCTTAACACCGAGGAGGAAAAAACTGAACTACTGGCGGAAGAACTTGCAAGGAACAGTCTCACAAATGCGGAGTTTCGAGATAATATCCGTGACCAATTGATTATCGAACAGTTCCTTACAAGTCAGATCGACGAAACTCTACTTGTGGCCACAGAAGAAGAGATCAGGTTGTTCCATGAGCAACTGGACGCTTCGCAACAAGGAGTTCCGGCACTTGTCGAGATTCGTGCTGAAATTGAGTCACAGATCATCTCACAGAAACGCCAGCAAGCTGTCGGTGACATTATTCTCTCGCTTCGAGATGAGGCGGACATTGTAGTTGTTGAGTAATGAAAACGGTCTATTTTGTCCGTCATGGTGAAAGCGAAGGGAATGTTGGGGAGTTGTGGCAAGACGCTGATGCACGGCTTACTGAGCACGGAAGGGCACAGGCCGGACTTCTTGGCGATCGGCTTATTTCATTTCCGATAGAGATCATCATAGCAAGCGATATGAGACGGGCGCTTGAGACTGCGGACATTGTGGCTGACAGGATAAAGTGTTCGATCGAACACAGCGCACTTTTCAACGAACGCAGGCGACCTTCAGAGCAACTTGGAAAATTGAAGACGGATGAGGTTGCAGAGGAAGCTGAATTATTGATCAAGACCTACTTTAATAAGCCGGCGTTTCGGTATTCTGATGAAGAAAATTTCTGTGACCTGAAGGATCGAGCAAAAGAGCTCATAGGGTTTCTTGAAAAGCGCAACGAAAAGCATATTTTAGTGGTGACCCATGCTATTATCATGCGTATTATCTTGGCATACATAGCACTTGGACACGACCTTACCGCAGAAGAGGGAAAGCAATTTTTTAGGACATTTCACATGGAAAATACCGGCATAACGACTATTCTCCAAAACGAAGGAGATAACAAATCGAGTTGGGATCTTTTAACGTGGAATGATTATTCACATATAAGCAATATATAATATGAAAACAGGAATACTTGTCATTGCTGTCTTGGCGATCGGCGTACTCATCGGCTTGTACGCACCTATCGGTGGGGATTCCGCCCCTCAACCGAACCCTTCGCCCACAGTGACTAACTTTGAAGAGTGTGCGGCTGCTGGAAACCCTGTCATGGAAAGCTATCCAAGACAATGTAGCCATGAAGGGGAGCTATTTATTGAAGAGATCGATGAACCAATTATGCCACCGGCTAATACGGAGTCGGAAGAAGAAAATGCCACGGCAGGGGCTTTCATGTGTGATGTAAACAATCGCCCTGAGGCATGTACCATGCAGTACGAGCCGGTGTGCGGCTCGGTAGAGGTGCAGTGTTTTACCGAACCGTGTGATCCGGTTACGCAGACATTTGGCAATGGGTGCACCGCTTGTAGCAATCAAAATGTCATCTCGTATACGAAGGGAGAATGCGGAAATACAATATGAATTTAAAACTGGAGAAATGCGCACCAGACTTCAGGCTCTGGGATCAGGACAAGAACGAACATTCACTCTCGGATTATCGGGGGAAATGGGTTCTTCTCTACTTCTATCCAAAGGACAATACCCCGGGATGCACTGTAGAGGCGGAAACATTTCGTGACCTTCACGCAGAATTCAAGAAGTTGAATGTGGTTATCTTTGGCATCAGTAAGGATACTGCGCCAAGTCACAAGCGATTCATTGAAAAATACGATCTGCCATTCACGCTTTTATGCGACCAACAGAAGGAGGTGGCTGAATTATATGGCGCACTCGGACTCAAGAAATTCATGGGAAAGGAATACATGGGCGTGCTTCGCAATTCATACCTCATTGATCCTGAAGGTCATCTGCGAAAGATATACGAGGAGGTACAGCCGGCGACACACGCCAAAGAAGTCCTTGAAGACGTAAAAGCGCTCAGCGTGTAACATTTTCTGGATTTACCGATATATATCTGCTAGAGTCCAGTTCTATGGCATTTATAGACGAGATACATATACATGCGCGAGCTGGCCGCGGAGGCGACGGTGTGGTGCGATGGCGCCATGAGAAGTATGTCAACAAAGGCGGTCCGTGGGGAGGCAACGGCGGTCGTGGCGGAGACGTCTACGCTAAGGCTCTTCGTGATGTGCATCTGCTTTCCAAATATCGCACCAAAAAGGAGTTCAAGGCCGGAGACGGCGAGAACGGCGGTAGTAGGAACCTCGAGGGTGAAAATGGTGCTGATTTGGAAATTGCGGTACCTGTCGGCTCTATCATCACAAATCAAGATACCAAAGAGGTGTACAGACTTGATGCGGAAGGTGAGCGAGTCAAACTGCTTCAAGGGGGTGCCGGTGGTTTCGGGAATACTCACTTCAAAAGCTCGACAAATGTAACCCCGAAAGAATCAACGAAAGGCAAGTCGGGGGAGGAAGCAACTTTCTTCATTGAAGTTGAACTTATTGCGGATATAGGTCTGGTGGGGCTGCCAAGCGCCGGCAAGACAAGCCTACTAAATGCACTTACCAATACTGAAGCCAAAGTAGGAGCATATCCCTTCACCACATTGGAGCCAAATCTCGGAGAATATAATGGTTTTATTATCGCAGACATTCCGGGCTTGATCAGAGGAGCTTCCGACGGGAAAGGGCTCGGTCACAAGTTTCTGCGCCACATCAAACGTACACGTGTGCTGATGCATCTTATTTCGGTTGAACATGAAAAACCACTTGAAGCATATCAGACCATTCGAGATGAGCTACTCGCATATGATACGGAGCTTGGCGAACGTGAAGAGATCATTGTGTTAAGCAAGATAGATCTGGTCAGCACTGACGTTGTCGCACAGATGTCCAGAAAACTGGCAAGCGTTGGCAAAGAGGTGTTGTGTGTTTCTATTCATGAGCGAAATTCACTTGTCGATCTTCGCGAAAAGATGTTGAAGGCGGTACAATGAAGAGGTGTATATGAATAAGAGTATGCGGACATATTGCAAGATGTCACTTATCAATAAACTTCCAGTGAGATGAAATCCCATGGACAAAAACCACACCCGGGATATATTCATCATCAGGACAGTGGTCTGGTGGAACGCATCCGAGAAACTGTCTTTGGCATGCAGGACGGTATGGTCTCAACACTCGGGGCGGTAACTGGTATTGCAATAGGAAGCGGTGATCTTTTTGTTATCTTGCTTGCAGGGGTAGCCATTATTGCTGTCGAGTCCATTTCAATGGGAATCGGTTCATACACATCAAGTCGCTCGGAGAGAAAACTCATTGAACGCATGCTTGATGAGGAATGTGAAGAAATCATCAATGATCACGACCGAGAGATCATTGAACTAAAGGAGTTCTTCATTCAAGATGGCTGGTCGGAATCCATGGCACAGTCCATGGTTGAAGAGGCAAGTGGCAATCGTGCGCTTATGCTACGAGAGATGGCTTATCGTGAATTGCATGTTTCGCCCGACTCACTTGAGCATCCGGCTCAAAATGGCTTATTTATGTTTGGTGCTTACATTGTGGGTGGATTAATTCCCCTTTCGGCATATCTTTTTGTACCCCTTCCGCTTGCTACATATGTCTCGATCGTGATCACTCTTGGAGGCTTATTCGCACTTGGGGCTTCTGTAGCACGCTTTACCAAAGAAATGTGGTACAAAACGGGAGCACACATGCTCCTCTTTGGATCGGTGGCACTCTTTGTCGGGTATCTTGTCGGCGTATTATCGCACACATTATCAATCTAAATTATATATATGGAATACTTTAAACAATTTGATCTTAAAAATATTTCCATCCCAAAAGCAATTGGCTTTCTTGTCATCGGTCTTATTGTTTTTGTTGTCGTTGTCGCGCTTATCAGCTTTGCGTTTCGTGTTCTCATTGGTGGTGCAGGATACGGATATAATGATGTTGCATATGCCCCGTCATACGCAACAGGGAAGGCTGTGTATGACACGCAAGGAGAATATTATGAAGAAGGACTTTCTGTGCGCAATATTGCGCCATCACCATATCCTCCAAACGAGCACACGACCGGTGATGATGCGGAGAGTTTCGAGATAACCCATTATGATGGCTATTTTGAGACTGGAAACGTCTCAAGAACATGTTCCACACTTGGAGCCCTCAAAGACAGGACATACGTTATATTTGAGCATGCAAATCAATCTGATAGAGGTTGCAATTATTCCTTCAAGGTTGAAAATGAACGAGTTGAGAGGGTCTTAGAAGTCCTTAATGATCTTTCTCCGGAACACTTGAACCAGAACACTCGGACAATAAAGAATCTCGTTGATGATTATACGAGTGAGATAGAAATCCTGGAGAAGAAGTTGGCGTCTATTGAAGAGACACTCACTGAGGCACAGGTGTCGTATGACCAAGTCGAGGTGCTTGCAACCAGGACTCAGGATGTTGAAAGTCTTGCCAAGATCATTGACAGCAAGGTGGCTCTTATTGAACGTTTGACGGAAGAGCGTATCCGGACAAAGGAACAGATCGACAGGATCAACAGAAGTAAGGCCGAGCAACTTGACCGGTTGGCATACACATTCTTCAATGTACATGTGTCTGAAGACAAGATCATTGATCTTGAACGTATTGTTGATTCATGGAAATGGGAACTCAAGCGAGTGGTTCAAGAATTGAGTTCAATGCTTCAAGCACTTTCTACCGGTCTACTCGTCTTTCTCTTTAAGGCAATTCCGATCGCGATCTACCTTATCGCGGCACTCTTCATCCTCAAATATGGTTGGCGAGGTGCGAAATACATGTGGAGGCGCTAGTTTAGACTCGGTAACGCGTCTTACTGCAAACATAAAACGGATGGATTACCATCCGTTTTATGTTTGATCAAAATGGCAACAGTGTATTAGCTGGATGTTGCGGCTAGAATGCGAATAATATTGTCAGCATCATACACATTTTGTCCGACACCGTTGGGACCGAATGAGCCGATCACCGTAACCCAGATGTCTGTAGAGGTGCCGATATTATAATCCGAATCAAAAAAGTAATTATTACCCCACGGATCGGTAGTGCTTGCCGCACGTATATAAGGTCCGTTCCAGTCAATGTATAGACCATCTGTCTGCGCGAGGCCGGCCTCCGGACTTCCAAGGTCCCACACTTCATTACCGGACGCTCCGGTGTCCACAACATCAACAGCATTGTGGCCCGGCCATTCGCTTGTGTCATTGGCAAGCAGTACAATGCCGGTCGCAATACTTTTTAGATCAGCATGGGCGATAGCGATCCTTGCTTTTTCTTTGGCAGTTCGCAAATTTGCAAGCACAACGCTACTGAGTATCCCGATAATTGCAATAACAACCAGTATTTCAATGATAGTGAACCCCTTCGCAGACTTCTTCTTCATTGGAAAAATTATAGCACAACACACTTTTGACCGTTGACCGGACTGTGGGTAGGTGTATACTGAAAACAAGCGAGCAAATAGTTTATGAGTGAAGAAAACGGTATTAAAAACATCACGATCATCATTCTGCTCATCATCATTGCGGGGCTCTTGTTTGCCATGTTTGATATTGTAGGCGACTCTAGAGGGGTCTCAAAATCAGACACACAGGCTGATGAGAATGTCATAGCGGAAGAGGAATTGCAGGTTGAAACAGATGAGACCAGTACAGCTGGAACGACACAGCCCCCTTCGGAGCCTGCGACAAAGGGAACACCTCCTTCAAGCACACCGGCTCCGGTCGTGCAGAAAATGCCACCCGTTGTCGTGGAGCCTGGGGTTGTGGTGGTAACATATACTGATTCCGGTTTTATTCCTCCGGTAATAGAGGTTCGTGCCGGCGGTAGTGTCACTTTTGTTAATGCAAGCTCGAAGCCTTTGTGGGTCACTTCTGAGAATCACCCAACCGCAAAGGCACAACTATATCGAGGCTTTGACCAGGGCAAGTCAATGTCATCGGGCGAAACGTATACATTCAACTTCACCCAGGTCGGGGTCTGGGGATACAAGAATTTGAATCTGGAAAAGCATCTCGGCGCAGTGTCCGTTATCTCCCAGTAATACATGAACCGAAAGGTCATGTTAGACGGGACTCCTGTCTCGTATCATATTCGTTCCAGCACGCGCGCAAAACGTGTCGGAGCTACTATGTATCCTGACGGGCGACTGGTTGTCTCTCTTCCAAAACATCTTTCAGAGGATCACGCCGAATCCTTTTTGCAACATGCAAAGAGGTGGGTGCTTAAACGCGTGAAGGAGCACGAACAGTCAGATGCTATTTTGATCCCTTCACAAACAAAACAGCAACAAGAGCTTTATGTGCAATATGCTAAACTGTACATCGAAAAAAAAGTTACGTTATTAAACGAAACATACAACTTTCCAATTAACACTGTTCGTGTAAAAAATCTGATGTCACAGTGGGGGAGTGCTTCGCCGAAGCGGAATCTGAACTATAACTATAAGCTCATTTTTTTGCCGGAACATTTAGCATTGTATGTTATTGCTCACGAACTCTGCCACCTGGGTGAAATGAACCATTCCAAGGCATTTTGGCAACTTCTGGAAAAAACGATCCCAAACCCCAAGAAGCGAGACAAAGAACTCGGACTCTATCATTTGATATAATACGCACATGAAAGAAATTGGCAGTAAGTTAGCGGTGCTCATCATTGTCCTCGTTATGTTGTTTTTGGCAAATCTCTTGTTTGACGCAACGAACGAGTCTGTTTTTGGGGATCAACAAAACGAGAGTGAACCGCTTCTCTACGAGGAAACCATTCGGCATGATCAATTGGAAGACAATGTGCTTCCGGAATTTGGTGATTTTGAGATAGAAGAAAGTGTTGCTCCCGACAGCCTTGCTGTCATTGATTTTGGGAGTGAGCCGCTTGCCGCAGGAGTCAGAGACTTGCTTGAGCGAAACTATAATGCGATTGGTGTTAATTTTGCCGGACACTACAGTGTGGTGGCCTGGAGTTGTGGTTCGGATTGTCAGAGCAGTGCGATCATAGACACTCGGAGTGGCGAAGTGATCGTATACGGGCTTATTTCAAGATACGGGTTGTCGTTCAGTCCTACGAGCCGTCTGCTTATAAATAATATTCGTCCCGAGACTAACGGCACGAGCACGAACGTGATTTCCACTGATTATTATGTACTTACCGAAAATAAGGCATTGGAACTTGTTGCAAAAGAGGTGAACGGGGAGGATTTGTTAAGAGGGTGCATTCGCGCCACCACGACTGCACGAAATTTTCTCACAAATGAGATAACATCGTACAGCACACCCTGCCATGTTCCATATGGGTGGGAGATTATAGGGAATTGACATGTCTGAAACCAAGTACAGCAGTCTTACCAAAAACCAAAGAGTTGCTGTTTTTGTTGCAGTGACATTTACTTTTTTCATCTTTATCGTTCCTTCGTTTGATCTTACGCAATATGCTCCGGATTCTTCCGGATTCATGCAGCGTCTGTCCGTTGATGATGGCGAACTACGCATTTATGAAATAAGAGCAGGTGAAGGCGCTGCCGCAGAGACGGGAGATCAACTCAGTGTTCACTACGAAGCGCGGTTTGTCGATGGCACTCTCTTTGCTTCGTCATATGACAGTGAGCCGTTTTCGTTTGTGTTGGGAGAGGATGATACCGCACTTATTTGGAACACAGGACTTATTGGTATGCAGGAGGGGGCGATTCGCATACTTGTTGTACCTTCGCAATTGGGCTCCGGAATTCTCCCACTTGATACTGCGCCCGTAGATAATACGTTCATTCTGGAGATCGAGTTACTCAGCGTAGAAAGACGTTAGTTATATGGCGGCTCAATTGCGTGAAGCGAACAAACAGTCTATGCTCAAGTGATGAGTGCCATACGATTCGAAATACAAAAACAATTAAAAGGAAAATTGGGGCGAGTCGGCAAGCTCCACACAGAACACGGAGTCATTGAGACACCTGCCTTTCTGGCCGTAGGTACAAAAGCAACAGTAAAAGCTCTTACTCCAGAACACATTGCCTCCCTTGGCATTCAGGGGATTCTTGCCAATACATACCATTTGTATCTTGAACCTGGCGAGGATATCGTACAGTCAGCAGGAGGGCTTCACTCATTCATGCACTATGATCAGCCTATCATGACTGACTCGGGCGGATTCCAGGTATTTTCTCTTGGCGAGGCCTATGAAGGAAAGATCAGCAAGCTCGCGCATGATGAAGTGGATGACGATCATCCAACCATATACAGTAAAAATTTTAGTTTACAGCAAGCTCGTCTTGCGCGTATCGATGAGGAAGGGGTGACATTCACGTCACACCTCGACGGCTCCACACACCGCTTTACTGCGGAGCGTTCCATAGAAATACAACATAAATTGGGAGCCGATATCATCGTCGCTTTTGACGAATGCACCTCTCCACAAGCTCCACACGATTATCAGAAAGAAGCCATGGAGCGTACTCACAGGTGGGCCAAACGCTCACTTGCCGCACATAGACAGAACATTGAGGCACAAAAGAAGCAGGGCATTTACGGTGTTGTTCAAGGAGGACGCTACCAGGATCTACGCAAAGAGAGCGCGATGTTTTTAAGCGACCTTCTGTTCGACGGATACGGTATCGGTGGTTCTTTTACAAAAAAAGACTTGGATGCGGCGCTTGAGTTGGTAAACAGCATACTCCCGAGTGAAAAACCACGACATCTTCTCGGGATCGGTGAGCCGAAAGACCTATTCGATGGAGTTGAGCGTGGCATCGACACGTTCGACTGTGTGATGCCGACACGCATTGCTCGAACGGGACAAGTTTACACGCGAAGCGGAAAACAAAATGTCCTTAATGCTTCATATGCTCGAGATTTCAGCCCACTTGATGAGGATTGCAATTGTTATACGTGCACACATTTCACGCGGGCATATGTAGCTCACCTATTTCGATCTCGCGAAATGCTTGGAGCAACACTTGCCTCCATACATAATCTTCATTTCATTACCTCTTTGGTCTCAGGTATGCGCGAAGCCATTTTGAACGACTCATTTGAAAACTACAAAGATAGCTTTTTTGCAAGGTATAATGCATAAATGAGCAAAAGATCAAAATTAGCCATCTTTGATTTTGACGGGGTCATTGTTGATTCGACTGCGGTTATGACCGAAGGTGTAGAGCGATTATTCTATCCCGGTCTTACGAAAGAGATGTTCATCGAAGCGTCTCGAAAACCCATAGCCGAGCGGGACAAAGAAATTGAAGAAACAATAGAAAGACAAGTTCCCGATGAAAAAAGTGTCAAAGCATACCAAAAAGCAAAACGCGCACGTGCCCCTTTGCATCCCGGGATGAGAACGACTATAAGAGATCTTTCCAAACACTTTTATCTTGCTCTCAACACAAACGCAATCGAAAGCAACTGCGTACCGATCCTTAAAGATATGAAGCTGCATGACTATTTTGACATGATCGAACTTGGAGGGGACGATAGAACAAAAGTGGAGAAATCTGAAAACATCATGAGTGAACTTGGAGTGCTCCCAAGTGACGCTCTTTTTATAACCGATACTGCCGGAGATGTCCTTGATGCGGAGGAGGCCGGCATGCCTTCCATTGCCGTGACGTGGGGGGTCCACAGCAGACCTTATTTTGAAGAGGGGGAGGTTGCCGACGGGATCATTGCTATTGTCGAAAGTGCTGATGAGTTGTATGATGCGATCCTCGAACACTTCAAACGATGAAACAACAACCGTTTACGATTAAAGCGAGTTTTAGACCCTCGGGTGATCAGCCAAAAGCAGTCAAGAGTCTTGTTAAAGGACTTGGCAATGGTTTGGAGCACCAGGTGCTTCTTGGGGTGACCGGATCCGGTAAAACATTTACAGTGGCCAATGTGATAGAGGAGATCGGAAAACCGACCCTTGTAATAGCGCACAACAAGACATTGGCGGCACAACTTGCACAGGAATATCGGGAATTCTTTCCGGATGCCGCAGTGCATTATTTTGTCTCTTACTATGATTATTATCAACCGGAAGCCTATCTTCCCGTAACCGACACTTATATCGAAAAGGAAGCGCAAATCAATGAAGAAATAGAGCGACTTCGCCACGCCACAACACAAGCACTTCTGACGCGTCGCGATGTCATTGTTGTTGCTTCTGTCTCGGCTATCTATGGACTTGGCTCCCCAGTTGAGTACGAAAAAGTACACGCACGCATAGAAGTAAAAAGCAAACTCACCCGCACAGATCTGATTCGAAAACTTGTTTCCATCTACTTTGAGCGCACCACAGCAGACCTTCAGCCCGGTTTGTTTCGTGCCCGCGGCAATACTGTTGAAATAATGCCAACAAATGAAAAGGTCATCTACAGGATCATCTTTGAAAGCAACAGTATTACATCAATTGAAAAGATTGATGCAATCACTCGCGCAATTGAGGAGGAGCTCAAAGTCTTTTTTCTTTTTCCCGCACGTCACTTCGTTACTCCGGAAGATGAAAGATTGCGGGCTGTTCAGGACATCAAGACAGAACTTGCAAAGCAACTGAAAAAACTTGAATCCCGAGGCAGCTTGCTTGAAGCAGAACGTTTGAAGCGAAGAACAAATTATGATGTTGCAATGATAAAAGAGATCGGCTATTGCAACGGTATTGAAAATTATTCCAGGCATTTCGACGGACGAAGCGCCGGAGAGCCTCCTCACACATTACTTTCATATTTTCCTCACACTAAGGACGGCAAGCCCGATTTTCTCACGGTTATTGATGAGTCACACGTAACAGTGCCACAGTTAAATGGTATGTATGCCGGTGATCGTTCCAGAAAGGAGATGCTCGTTGAACATGGCTTCCGTCTACCATCAGCTGTTGACAACAGACCACTTCAGTTTGAGGAATTTGAAGAGCGTGTCGGCCAAGTGATCTATACAACGGCTACACCGGGGCCATATGAGCGGGAGAAGGCCGAGAACACCGTTGAGCAGATCATTCGTCCGACAGGTCTTGTTGACCCGCATATATCCATTAAACCGGTTGTTGAAAACGGCACGTACAAGGGGCAGGTGGGAGATTTTATTGAAGATGCAACAGGTGAAGTAAGAAAAGGAAATCGGGTCATTGCCACGACGCTCACCAAGAAAATGGCAGAGGATCTGGCGGATTACCTGAAAGAACAGGATGTGAAGGCCGAATACTTGCACAGCGACATCAAAACAATTGATCGTATTGATATTCTGACACGTTTTCGAAAAGGAGAGTTTGACTGTCTTGTAGGAGTCAATCTGCTTCGTGAAGGACTTGATCTTCCGGAAGTGACATTCATTGGTATTCTTGATGCTGACAAAGAAGGCTTCTTGCGTTCAGAGACAGCGTTGATCCAAATAATCGGGCGGGCGGCTCGGAATGTGAACGGGCGCGTGACGTTATATGCAGATGAGGTTACGAAGTCAATGCAGTCAGCTATAGACGAAACAAACCGACGACGAGTGCTACAGCTTGCATACAATAAAAAGCATAAGGTTACCCCGAAAACAATAAAGAAGAAAATTCATGACATTACCGATCAGTTGAGGACAGAACATGCCAAAACAGTCGATACACTTCTTGCTGTTGACAAAAAGCGTTATGAGAAAAATCCGAAAAAAGTCATCGCCGAGAAAAGGAAAGCTATGGATGAAGCAGTGAAGATCTTAGACTTTGAAACAGCCGCGATCATTCGCGATGAGATAAAGGCGCTCATCGGAAAGTGATTTACATATACACGTCTCCACAACCGATAGCAGACGTTCGGGTGCTATACTTAGGATAAGCAACAAAGATCCAAAGAGGGTATGGCTGAAGTTACAGACGTAACAGCAACAAAAAAACTCCAAATGCAACTCGGTGTACCGTTTTTTATTTTGACGGGATTTGGTGTTGCGGTTTTTATATTCGGCACCATCTATTTTGGTACGACACAAAATAGTGCGAATCAAGGCGTTGATCCTACCCCTATTGCAGAACGCCTTGCAGAACACATCGGAGAACGCACGGCTTTTTACGGTAGTCTTGTCGAGAGGGCGGCGACTATCCCACAACAAGACGTTTTTTTGAAGGAAAATGACGACGCTTTGCGTGAGCTATTGTCTCAGAATAGGAATCTTCTAGCCCTTGTCTTTTTTGATGAAACCGGGATCAGGATCACCGACTTGCACAAGTCTCGCATACCAAAGAGCGTACTTGATCGGGCATCGGAGGGGGCCAATTATCTTGGGGTGCTTCAGGTGAGAAATGCCCCACACCTTCAATTACTACGGGGAGCAGGGGATACGTCGTCCATGCTCTATCGTGCCGTGCCGCAGTTGAACACCCAAAATGAATTAAGTGGGTTTGTTGTCGGTGTCATTGATAGTGTATGGCTCGACAGGCTTTTGGAGTCTGAAACGGCTTCTGAGGCTCTTAACGTAAGTATTCTTGAGTCTCGCACAGGCTCTGCAGTGCTTGCAAAAAATACCCTAAGCGATGTCTCCGCAACAGACCGACCGCCACAAGAGACATTCATACAATTGTTTGAGAGCAACAGATCTGAGTATGGATTTGAAACAGACCAGGGACGCACAGTGGAAGGTTCCTGGCGCAATATACCGAAAACGGAATGGAATATTGTTATCGAAGGATACGGTACTTCAGGTGGCGGTGGAAGTATCATGATCTTTGCTGTTGGCGGAGTTCTTATTTTGGTTTTCATTGCCATTGCGTTTATGTATATTTCTCTCTTCAACAGAAAACTCCTAAAGCCGCTTAAAAGAATTGAAAGGACATTGCATTATTATCGGACTGGTGACTACTCAGAAGAGGTTAGTGTCGATACGAAGAATGAACTTGCAGCAATAGCTCAAGCGTTGAACATATTGGCTCGCAATGTAGAGAACAATACTTCAGAAAGGGTCACACAGCTTAAAAAGGTACTTGAAAGACAAAACACTGACACGAAATTGCTGATTGAGAAAGATGTGGAACTTCGGGAAAAAAGCCAAAAACTCAAAGAGCTTGATGCTGCAAAAAGTATGTTTGTATCAGTTGCGGCACACCAAATGAGAACCCCTCTTGCTGCTGTGAAATGGGCCATTAAGCTTGTCATGGATGGGGATGTGGGGCCGGTAAACGCCGAACAGAAAGAGTATTTGAACAAGGGGTATACGAGCACCACCCGGATGATCGACCTCATCAATGACCTGCTTGATGTTGATAAGATCGAGTCGGACAAGTTCACGTATGAATTCAAACCCGAAAGTCTCTTTGAGATCGTACAGGGGATCGTTGATGACCTTACTCCACTTTCAAAAGAAAAAGGTGTACATCTTGTTTTTGAACACGAAGGCCCAGATATTCCAAAGATCAGTGCTGATAAAGTGAAGTTGCGTAATGCACTACAGAACTTGATTGACAACGCTATTAAATATACAATCGGAGGAGGAGACGTAACGGTCACACTGCGCCTTGAAGCTGATATAGTAAAACTGAACATTGCCGATACTGGAATTGGTATACCGGTCTCCGAACAAGACAAGGTCTTCGGAAAATTCTTCCGTGCGAAAAACGCTGTCCGTCAACAAACTGACGGTTCTGGACTGGGGCTCTTTATTGTGAAAAAGATAATCGAAAAGCATCATGGTACAGTGCGTTTTGAGAGCAAGGAAAAGAAAGGAACCACATTTTTTATTGAACTACCAACACTAAAAACATAAGTACATACGTATGGATGACAACAAAAAAGTAATACTGCTTGCAATGGGAGTCGGGCCGGCGCGGGATGACGTGTCACAGCTTCTTGGAGAGGGGGGACATGTTATATTGACCTGTGAGACTGCCGATGAGGGTATTCAACTTGCCAAAGCGCACGAATTGGACATTGTTTTGCTTGATATTACCGTACCGGCATTGAATGGATATGGCTTTCTTGAAAGTCTTACTAATGACGTGGTGCTTACAAAGATACCGGCGATCATGGTGCTTGCGGATACGAGCACGGAAATTGACGAGAATAAGAACATCACTCTTGGTGTGAAGGATCATGTCATCAAATCGGACAATCTTGCAGCTGACATTGGCACCAAATTACTGCCGTACATCGGACATGTCGCAGGCGGGGATCCGCTTCAGGAAAAAGGTTTTAAGATTTTAGTCGTTGAAGACGATAACTTTCTTCGCGATCTTCTTGCTCGTAAGCTGGGACAGGAGAATTGCGAATTTTTGGCCGCCATTGACGGTGAAAATGCACTTAAATTGATCGATGACGAGAAGCCATCAATTGTACTTCTTGATCTTATTCTTCCCGGCATTGACGGGTTTGAAGTGCTAAGTAAGATCAAACAGAATCCGGAGGTGAAAGACGTGCCTGTCGTGATTCTTTCAAATCTCGGGCAGGACAGTGATATTAAGAAAGCAAAAGAACTTGGAGCAGATGACTTCCTCATTAAGGCGAACTTTAGCATTGATGAGGTTATAAGCAAGATCAAGGAACTCATTAGCACCCGCTAACTGTTAAAAAAGCTCAAATTTGATACTATAAAAGGCCTGCACCATAACCCCTAGGGACAAAAGGAGGGTTATTTTGTTGTTTAACCACTCATGGGATGCAATTACATTTTGTGTCGCATACCGGGTTATACTGAGGCGTATGTCCAAAAAGAAAATGGAGAAAAAAAATGAAGAAATTGTGGTAAAGGGGGCAAAGACTCACAATTTACAGAATGTCACCGTTCGAATGCCACGAAACAAGATGGTGGTTTTTACCGGTCTTTCCGGATCCGGTAAATCATCACTTGCATTTGATACTATTTTTGCCGAAGGACAAAGACGCTATGTTGAATCGCTTTCAGCATATGCTCGTCAGTTTTTGCGGCAGATGCAAAAGCCTGACGTTGAAGAGATCATCGGTCTTTCACCGGCGATCTCTATTGACCAAAAAAGCCGCTCAAACAATCCGCGCTCCACAGTTGCAACTATCACTGAGATATACGACTATCTTCGTATTCTTTATGCACGGGTTGGCAAACCGCATTGTCTCGAATGTGGTCGGGAGATCAAGAAACACACAAATGAAGAAATTGTTAACACTGTGTTGAAGCTTGTAGAAGGAATTGATATCAAAAAAACGAGCAAAAAAGTAATGGGCGTCGAGGTAAGCGACCTCAAGCTCTCCATTTTCGCACCGCTTGTTGTTGGACGAAAGGGTGAACACTATCAGTTACTCTATGATCTGCTTGGCAAGGGGTTTGAAACGGTACGTGTTAACGGAAAGATAAAAAAGTTACGCGAACAGATCATTCTCGACAAGAAGAAGAAACATGACATTGATGTTTTGGTGGATGAAATGTACATCAGCGAATTCAAGGATGAACCACGAAATGCAAAAGAGCGTCTTTCAGAGGCAGTAGAGCTTGCTCTCGAAGAATCTTCCGGGCTGTTGCGTTTGGTTGAACCGAGTGGTGAGGAACGTATCATCTCGGCTAAATTCATGTGTCCATATGACGGGTTTTCGTATCCGGAGATCGAGCCACGACTCTTTTCCTTTAACTCTCCCTATGGTGCGTGTAGTGCGTGTAACGGTCTGGGGACAAAACACTTCTTTGGAAAAGAGGTGTGCCCCGAGTGTAAGGGCGCACGTCTTCGAAAGGAAGCCCTTCATGTCTTTATTGGTGGCAAGAATATTGTTGAATTTGTTGACTTGACCATCAAGGAGGCAAAAACGTTCATTGATGCGTTGAAGCTGACCAGGAAGGAAAAAGATATCTCAAAAGTAGTTATTAAGGAGATCGAAAGCAGGCTTCGCTTCATGAATGATGTTGGTATCGAATATCTCGCCCTCTCAAGGCGGGCAAACACGCTCTCAGGAGGTGAGGCACAGCGCATCCGACTTGCCTCACAGCTTGGCTCCGGCCTGGTTGGCGCGCTCTATGTACTTGACGAGCCGACTATTGGACTGCATCAAAAGGACAATGATCGGCTCATTAAAACACTACTTAACCTTCGGGATCTGGGTAACACTATCTTGGTGGTCGAACATGATGAAGACACTATTTTCTCTTCAGACTACATTGTCGATATCGGGCCGGGGGCGGGTGTGCATGGCGGGAAGATCGTTGTTGCGGGGGATCTTGAAGAATTGCTTACGGCGAAGACAAACAGATCCAAATCTCTTACACTTGCATATCTTCGTGGCGAGAAGGAGATCGCAATTCCTGAGAATCGACGAACGGCAAACAAAGGGCATATCAAAATCCGTGGTGGCAAGATTTTCAATATCAAGAACCTTAACGTGGATATACCGCTCGGCAAACTGATCACGGTGACCGGTGTTTCAGGTTCAGGCAAATCATCGTTTGTGTACGAGATATTACACAAGAATTTGCGAGCGCGATACGAAAAGAAATACCGAAGCAACAATGTCTATAACGCGAAATCATTTACAGGAAGTGAATATGCAGGGCGCTCGATTCTGATAGACCAATCTCCAATTGGTCGCACGCCACGCTCAAACCCGGCCACATATACCGGGGCATTTACGTTCATTCGGGATATGTTCGCTGAAACCAGCGAGGCACGCGCCCGCGGATGGAAAAGCGGACGATTTTCCTTCAATGTGAAAGGCGGTCGTTGTGAGGCGTGCCAGGGAAACGGACAAATTGCCGTTGAAATGCATTTTCTACCAACAGTGTACGTGACATGTGATGTCTGTAATGGAAAACGTTTTATGAAAGAAACGCTTGATGTGAAGTATCGAAAGAAAAATATCCACGAAGTGCTCCACATGACAATAGAAGAAGCAACCGTATTCTTTAAGGATATTCCTGCCATCGCCGATCGCCTTAATACACTTTGTGAAGTTGGCCTCGGATATTTGGAGCTTGGGCAACCGGCAACAACGCTTTCAGGTGGGGAGGCTCAACGAGTGAAGATCGCTTCGGAGTTATATCGCAGACACACGCAAAAGACCATTTATCTTCTTGATGAACCGACCATCGGTCTTCATTATGAAGACGTAAAAAAATTGATTGAAATTCTCGATAAGCTTGTTGTTCGAGGCAATACTGTTATCCTGATCGAACACAATATGGAGATCATAAAAAGCTCTGATCACATTATTGATATAGGGCCCGATGGAGGTGTGCATGGCGGGAAGATTGTTGCAAAAGGGACTCCGGAAGAGGTTGCACAAAGCGGAACTCATACCGGTATGTATTTGAAAAAAGTCCTCAAAAAGCGGTAAGAGCGAAGCCGAAGCTTCGCTCTAAGGTTGTTGCCGTCAATGCGCATTTGGAAACAGCTCACGTGCAACTTGACTTGCTATTTTGTTTGCCTCCAAGTAGAGGGCGAGTTCGTCTATGTCGTGCAATCCGTGGGCTAGGCAAGCCTCTCTGGCGATTCGATGTACCTCTATCCAGTCAGACGGATAGAACCAGCACCGACCGAGCGATTCCCGGTGTAGACGTAGCGGCATGCGAATGTGTCGTTGTATCGTCTGCACGCACTCTTGGGCGGGGAGGAGCACAGTGCCGGAAGACGAGGAGGGCTGCTTGGGCAAACATTGGATTTCTACAGACATTGTATATCCTCACATGGGGAGCTTCTAGGCTTTTATAGTAGCTTAAATGTGGAATACTTGAAGTGGATAAAAAGCCGTGATACTAAATAGAGACAATGTCAAAACTACAAGACCAGATCAAAAAGTTGCCCAAAGAGCCGGGAGTCTATTTTTTTGTGGATGCGGCAGGGAGAATACTATATATCGGAAAAGCCACTTCACTTCGTGATCGTGTACGGAGCTATTTTGCTGGTGATATTGAAGAATCCCGTAGCAAGTTCATCAAGGAAATGACCAAGCGGGTGGTCTTGGTTGAACACAAGGTAACCGACTCAGTACTTGAGGCTCTCATTCTTGAAGCTTATGAGATCAAGACACATAAGCCACATTACAATACTGTGGGACTTGACGATAAGAGCTTCAATCACCTTGTCATCACCAATGAACCGTGGCCTCGACTGCTTGTGGTACGTGAGCATGATCTTGACAAGACCTTTACGAAGAAAGAGATAAAATATCTTTTCGGGCCATTTGCCAAAGGGAGGCTGTTCAAGGACGCTTTACAGATGATCCGGAAAATCTTTCCCTATTACGACACAAAACACCCTGTGGATGAAGAGTTAGCCGGCCCCGGAAAGAAGAAAATACATTTTAATCAGCAGATCGGTCTCTATCCAAAAAAAGAACTCTCAAAAGAGGAGTATGCAAAAAATATACAACACATCAAGTTATTCTTTGAAGGCAAGAAGAAAAAGCTCATAAAAGCTCTTGAGAAGGAGATGAAAAAGTATGCACAAGCACAGGAATTTGAAAAAGCGGAAGAAATAAAGCGACAATTGTTTGCACTGACACACATCCAAGATGTCTCGCTTATCGGTGAAGCATTTAAGAAACCACGAATACAAGAGGAAAGCACAAATTCACGCATCGAAAGTTATGATATTGCGCATTTACAGGGGGGAGCGATGGTGGGTGTGATGGTTGTTGTTGAATACGGGCAACCAGACACCAATAGCTATCGAAGATTCAAGATCAAAACTGTCGAGGGGGCAAATGACACGAGCGCGCTTGCCGAAGTATTGATGCGCAGACTCAATCATCCGGAATGGCAATTACCACGTCTTATCGTTGTTGACGGCGGTAAGGCACAAATAAACGCGATGGAACGTGTCTTGCAAGAAAGCGGCATCCGCATTCCGGTACTTGGAGTTGTTAAGGACGATAAGCATCGACCTAAGGAAATTCTTGGCTCCAAAGAACTTCGAATCAAGTACGAACGGGACATTCTTCTTGCAAATAGCGAAGCGCACCGGTTTGCCATCTCATACCACAGGAAACTAAAACGCCGCGGACTTTTTTGATAGTTGCGGCGTTTCGATCTGGAGTGTTGTTATCTTGTGGTGAGCTTGTCCAGGATATACCCGACAACCGGCGCCAGAAGTATGGGCAAGAGTCCGATGTAGATAAGTGCCTCCGTCGGATACCCTTCGTAATTCTGCTGAAACTCATTATAGATATTCCATATGAGTAGAATGCCGAGGAAAAGGGGTGTGAACCAACGAATGGAGAAAAGCCAAAGCTTTTCGAGGTGTATCTCAGAATGGTCTTTGATGAAGTCTACTAACTGATTGCCTTTCCAGAGCCAACCAATGATGATCGCCTCAAGAATTCCCATAATGACAAGACCATAACTGACCACGAAATGGTCGGTGATATCGAGGTAGTAGAGACCGCCCTTTGTTGAATAGAAGAGGCCGGCAAGGATACCGAAGAATGTAATGATGAACGCAATTTTCTTGGGATTTGTCTTCTTGAATCGGTCTCGAACTGAAACAGCAAGTGCTTCAAGGAGTGAAAACGCGCTATCTATTGCAAGAAGTAGGATCATGCCAAAGAAAAGAATAGCAATGACTGAGTTAAGGGCAGGTAACAGGTTGATTGCTTCAGGAAATACGACGAAGACAAGCCCGGGGCCTCCGGAAGCAGCCTCTGCGACAGGAATGCCTTGTTGGAGAGCCATATAGCCAAGCGTTCCGAACACAACAAGACCTGACATGATGCTTACAAGGAAATTCCCGCCGGCGATCCAAAGCGCACTCTTTGTAATCTCGGTGCTTTTTCTATTAAGGCTTCCATATGCGATCATTACTCCGAATGCAAGTGAGAGGCTGAAGAATACTTGAGAGAAGGCGGCCAGCCACAGATTTGGGTCTGCAAGCGAAGACCAGTCGGGGAAGAGGAAAAGACGAATACCGTCTCCTGCGCCGTCAAGTGTTAAAGCGCGAATGATAAGGATGAAAAGAATAACAAACGGTAGTGTCGCAGTCCATTTTACGACCGCACTAATACTTTTCACTCCTTTCCACGCCGAGAAATATACAAGTGCCCAAGCGAGGAGCAATCCGGCAAGTACCGGCCATGAAATACCTCCCATCGTAAGCGGGCCGTCAGAGATTTGCAAAACGTCGTTGAAAAAGAAGCTGTTTGCATCGGGTTGCCATTCAAGCGTAAACGACGCGGCAAAATAATTGACCCCGTACGAGACAACTGCCATGTAATAGGAGATGACAATGAATGCAAGCACGATGGCTGTCCAGCCGATGAAACGAAAATGTTTCTTTATAGCGCCAAAAGCATCTGCGGCTCCTTTCTGCATTTTTTGACCCAAACCCACTTCGAGCATAAGCAGTGGGATACCGATGAGTATGTTTGCGATGATGATGGCAAAGACAAATGCGCCCCCTCCATTTTCATACGCCAGATAAGGGAAACGCCATAAATTACCGAGTCCGGCTGCAGATCCAATTGCGGCAAGGATAAAAATCCACCGGTTCGGCCAATATGTTTTTTCCATACATAACTGTTTAGCTAGTAAAAGATTCTATTTTCATTATATATGCCGACTTTTCCTCTGCAAGGGTCTTTGTTTGGCGCGTCTGAGGCAGGTAATCTGTTACAATTGAACGTATGAGCAAAATTCGAGTTGGCGTATTGCGTGGCGGACCTAGTTCTGAGTATGAGGTTTCTCTAAAATCAGGTAACACAGTACTTCATAATCTCTCAGAGTATCGCTATGACATAAAAGATATTTATATTGACAAAGAAGGTGCGTGGCATATGCATGGACGGCCGCGCAAGCCGGTGGATGTTCTGGATCATATTGATGTGGCGTTTTTGGCGCTTCATGGTGAATACGGTGAGGACGGCAAGATCCAAAGACTTCTTGATCAGTTTGGTGTTCCGTATACCGGCTCAGGAGCATATGCCTCGACCTTGAGTATGCATAAAGCAGAAACAAAAAGGATGTTACAGCACCTGGACGTTAAGTTTGCCCGTCATGAATTACTTGCCGCTTCAGCTGACATCAGAAGTCAGTTGATCGATATAGTGCGTCTGTTCGCCTTTCCGCTCATTGTAAAGCCGGCACGCGGCGGCTCCAGTGTGGGGTTAACTCTGGTAAAGGACAAAGATGCTCTTGCTGATGCCGTTCGAAAAGCATTTGCGGTTTCAGATCTTGTAATGGTCGAGGAGTATATTTCGGGTCGTGAAGCAACCTGTGGGGTTGTAGAGAATTTTCGCGGAGAGGGTATATACGCATTTTTTCCGGTAGAGATTATTCCGGCACATGATGATAATCTTTTCGACTATGAAGCCAAATATAGCGGCAAAAGTCAGGAGATTTGCCCCGCACAGTTTGATCGAACAACAAGCAAGAAACTACAGGAACTTGCCAAAATGGCTCATCAAGAAATGGGACTTCGACACTATTCACGCTCTGATTTCATGGTCACTCCCGGAGGTATTTATTTCCTTGAGGTAAATACACTTCCGGGTTTGACTGAAGAGTCGCTTTTGCCTAAATCCATCAAAGCGGTCGGCTCATCTTTGCAGGAATTTCTTGACCACATCATTTCGCTTGCCAGGGGATAGGCGTATGGTATAAAGTAATGGCTATTGTAAGGGCCTGTAGCTCATCTGGTAGAGCGCCTCATTTGCACTGAGGAGGTGGCGGGTTCGAGTCCTGTCAGGTCCACTGAGAAAAATACCCTCACAATCAAAGGGTATTTTCTTTTGCCACATCCTCAATACCCCTCATGGCCTAGAACGTTTCTAGGCCATTTGTTTGGTGTAAGAATCTTACGATATATCGTAAGGTTTTTAGCTTGATAGGTTACTACTGGATTCTGCCAGGTTATTTCTTTTATATTTATTTTAGATAAACTTTAGAAAAAATTTATCCTCTCTGGATTACTATGAGCGCGTAAGGCAATGTTGGGCTAAACAGACAACGTAAAGCCTTTTAGGATATGTCTAAGGACACTGAAATTGCACTCAGATTGATATTTGGGGCACTTGTACTTACATCTCTTATCGGAGGTGTTGGCTTTTTTGGCTTGCAAGCCTCCAGTGATATAGAAGATTCATTCATCGAATTTCGTAACACCAAAATACCGGTTATTATTTCCGCTACCGAGATCAGTGACTATGTTAAGCGGGCCGAGGGAAGTCTCTATTTTTATTTACTGCTACAAAGCCAGGGAAATAAGAACAAATTCTTTGCCAACCTTGATGCTTTGGATAAGGAAATTTCAACTCTGGCTTCTCTTGAGGAAGACGATGAAGAAGAGTACGAGGAGTCAGAAAGCATTGTGGAAGCGGAAGAAGAAGCCATCGAAGAGTTGTCGGAACTTAGTGAAGAGATGCGCATGGTTGGAGCGCAGTTGATTGAGTTACGCGACTCTCCTGATTTTATCGAAAATGGAGGCTTTAATGATGCTACATATCTTGAACTGTTTGATTCTATGATACGTACTGTGGCTACAGCACGTGACGTGAGTGTCGAGTTTGCTCGTTTTGAGGCGGATGAGTTGAGTCACCAAATTGTTTTGGAAGTGGCTATAGAAATGCAAAGCTCTGTGCGGCAAGTGGAGACTCTTTTACAGCGACATATACTGTTGGGTGATGAAGCAGCCGAAGATGCCTACTTTAAGGAACGTGCGCGTCTTGTGGAGCAAGTTGCTATTTTAAATGACCGAGCATTGGGCGAGACGGGAAAGGGTATCGCAGAGGGCTTGGAAGAGATGTTGATCACGTTTGAAAATATAGCTCAAGCTCTTATTGAGGAACATCAACATCATCACCACGAAGATTCGGAACACATACATGAGGGCATTCACCACTCGAGTCTTCTCTCAGAGCTTGGGAGTATTGTTTCTTCAATGAATGAAGCAGGTATTGAGTTGGTCAAAGATCAAGCACTCTTCTTAAGTCGTAGTGAAGAATTGGTGAATACGGCACAAACTTCGGAACGCAACATGATCATTGTGATGATCGCGGCAATATTATTTGCGATAGGAGTAAGTGTTGTTACAGGATACTACATCACACGGCTGCTTCGTTTAGGGCAGGCTGAAAGCCTGTTTCGCAGGGACATCCTCGACACGCTACCGGAAGCGTTGTTCCTTACCAGCGAAGAGGGAATCATCCGACAGATAAACCCGAGTGTGGAACGCCTCTTCGGATATACTCCAAAAGAGCTTGTCGGCACTTCGATAGCAAACTTTTTTGCCTCTTCGGCAACACCTAAGGAGTACTCTACAAATATACTTCAGGCCATCGGCTTGCATGAGCTTGGAACAAACGTTAATGCCAAGGGATACACCATGAACATGACAACAAAGGACAAGAAAAGTATACCCGCACGGTTGTATTGTCGTATCATACACAAGAAAAACGAAGAATCTCCTTACATACTCTTTGTGATACTCGACAGACGAACAGAAATTGAACTGGACAATATGAAACGAGAATTTGTATCAGTTGCCTCACATCAACTGCGCACACCACTTACTGCAATGCGTGGCAATATTGAAAATCTACTCGATGGCATCTTTGGAGACTTCACTGAGGATCAGCGCGAAGTACTGCGAGACACTTCCTTTGCGGCGGAACGTTTGATAAATCTCATCAATGAATTTTTGGATGTCTCGCGAATACAAAAAGGAACCCTTGAGCTCACCATAACAGATGTCAATATATCAGAAGTCATACGATCGGTAATAGGGGAACTTAGAGATTATGCCAAGCGGCATCGCGTTACGCTTTCATTACATATCCCAAAGAAAGATGTCTTTGTGTCCGGAGATGAACTTCGTGTGCGTCAGGTTGTACAAAATCTCGTCGATAATGCAATCAAATACAGCTCTCCGAAGAATCCCGATGTCTGTATAGAAATCTCTAAGGCCAAGGATAATATGATCGAGGTCATAATTGCAGACAACGGTATTGGTATCCCGGAGAGAGAACAGGATAAGTTGTTCAACCGCTTTTTCCGAGCATCAAATGTCTCAAAAGTTGGCAGTAGCGGCACGGGACTGGGCTTGTATATTGTTAAAACAATTATACAAAAACATGGCGGGAAAATCTGGTTTGACTCAAAAGAAGACAAAGGTACTGCTTTCCATTTTCTATTACCCGTTTCAAAGAAATCATAATTATGTCACTTGAAAACAAAAAAATTCTACTTGTCGAAGATGATGAACAGATAAATCGGGTGTTCCGAGATCGGTTGGCGCAAGCCGGAGCTGATGTTATTTCGGTATTCGACGGACATCAGGCTCTACAAACACTCAAAGCCGGGGAAAGTATCGATCTGATCCTGACTGATCTGTCCATGCCTCAGCTGAGTGGCTATGACATGTTGCATTTGCTTCGATCAGACACACAGACCACTAATATTCCTGTCCTGGTGCTCACCAACACAAGTAACCATACTTCATTTAATAGCCAGTTTGGGCAACAGGTCGACATAGCGATCGCGCTTAAGAGTGACATCAGACCGGCACAGATCGTTGAAAAAGCGGAAACATTAATAGCTAATAATGCTAAACATCATGGACAATAAAAAAGCAAGAATTCTTCTATGCGAAGACGATGAATTTATCAGGAAATCATATGCGGCGCGACTCAAAGCGGAAGGGTATGAACCGATTCTTGCGATAAACGGAGAA
This sequence comes from Minisyncoccota bacterium, assembly GCA_028280145.1. Lineage (GTDB taxonomy): Bacteria > Patescibacteriota > Minisyncoccia > Phycocordibacterales > JACZSL01 > JANQMM01. The sequence continues at coordinate 39,002 of JANQMM010000057.1, forward strand.
GAGGCGAGCCAAAAAATAGTTTCAGAGAAACCCGACCTTGTACTGCTTGATATTATGATGCCCGTAAAGGACGGCTTTACTGTTCTCAAAGAAGCAAAAGAAAACGGTGAGATCAAAGATATTCCTATCGTTGTTTTCTCTAACCTTGGACAAGAAACCGATATCCAGGAAGCGATGTCGCTTGGTGCCGTTGATTACCTCACCAAATCAAACTTAACCATGAAGGAAATGATCGCAAAGATAGAAGAACACCTTTCTCAATGATCCGCTCTATTTGACTTAGTAGACAGCAAAAAACTCCCTAAGGGGAGTTTTTTGCTCTTGGAGGGGTCTTACGCCGCTTCTTTGTATTCAACACCTTCATCCTTAAGTTTCATTGCTTGCCCTTCACTAAGAAACTTGAACATGTTCGCGTCGCATAATCCACATTGCCCACGCGCCGAATAGCGACCTTTTTCGTTCTTTTCGACACGAAGACTGGTCATTTTTTGCATTTGGTGTTCTTCGCCTTTTTGATGACGACATTTCATGCAAAGCGCTTCTAATTCAGCCATATGCCTGTAGTGATTAGTGATTAATACCTATTTACCAGTATACACCCTTGTATGGGCATATTTAACTGAATGTGGGGACATCCAAAAAGGACACGGTATGCCTTTACAAAGCGGAAAAGAGTCCCTATAATGTGCAAATCTGTTCGCAATACACGATTTTCACAGTAGTTTGTGTCAGATATTTGGGTCCGCCGATGAAGATCGGTGAGTAATGTACATTAAAGGCCTCTTGAGAGGCTAAGGGAAATAATAGTGAATAGAGAACAGGCTTTGTTAGCTCGAGCACAGGCAACCTTGGCAAACAGCGTCGTGGCGGTGATTCCCGGTGAAGAAGAGCGGCTTCCGCGCCTTATCGCCAGATGCGAAAGGCAAGTGGATGAACTTAGCGCTCGCATCAGGGCACTCAGCGCAATGGACAGACTGACGCAAGACGAAAGGCTCGAGCTGGAGCGCTCCGAAGAGCAACGTCGCGTCTGGAA
>JANQMM010000026.1 GCA_028280145.1 Minisyncoccota bacterium
CTCGCCGGAGAGGGAATTCCCTCTCCGGCGAGTTTTTTCTTGAAAATGCTCGTTGAAAAACATAGCATACATGCTATATTTTGTGCATGAATGAAACACTAGTCCAGATCGGGACCCTTATCAAAAATCTGCGTGAGGAACGAGGACTCACCCAAAAAGGCCTGGGCGAGATGATCGGCACTACACAGTCAGCAATCGCGCGCATGGAGCGGGGCGAACAAAACCTGAGTACCGAAATGTTCGCAAAAATAAGCTCTGCGCTTAACAAAGAGATCGTGCGTATCGCCGGTCGTGACATGTCTCTTGCGATCGAAGGTGGTCACACACTATCCGGAAGTGTCACCACCAGTTCATCAAAGAATATTGCAATGGGACTTCTTGCCGCTTCCCTTCTCAACAAAGGCACAACAGTCCTTAAAAAAATGCCGGATATTGAAGAGGTCCACCGTATGGTTGAGGTACTTCAAAGCATTGGTGTATCAATCAACTGGGAAGGTTCCGATATGCATATCTCACCGCCAAAACAGTTTGACCTCACCCGCATTAATCGTGAGTCGGCAATACGCACACGAAGCATCATCATGTTCATCGGACCTCTGCTCCATGCAAAGCGATCCTTTTCAATACCACAGTCAGGTGGTTGTAAGCTTGGTAGTCGTTCAGTACGACCACATTTCTTCGCGCTCGAGAATCTTGGAGTTGATATCCAAACAACTGAGGATACATATGATGTCTCTCATTCGGGGCTGAAAGAATCCGAGATCATTCTCTACGAGGCCGGAGACACGGTCACAGAAAATGCCATTATGGCAGCTGCAAAAATACCCGGCAAAACAATTATCAAATATGCTTCGGCAAACTATCAGGTGCAGGACTTATGCTTCTTTCTCGAGGCACTCGGTGTCAAGATCGAAGGAATTGGCACTACAACACTTGCGGTGCATGGCTTAGAGGATATTGACGTCGATGTCGCATATACAATCTCTGAAGACCCAACGGATGCGATGTTCTTTATCGCAACCGCGATCGTAACCCGATCCGAAATAAGAATTAAGCGCGCACCGATCGAATTTCTCGAACTCGAACTGCTCCGCCTTAGGAAAATGGGTTTCACTTTCGCGCTTTCAAAAAAATATAAAGCGGATAATGGCAGAACGAACTTAGTCGACATCACCACGAAGCCGTCAAAACTTGTTGCGCCCGAAGACAAGGTTCACGCGCTTCCGTATCCCGGTTTGAATATGGACAACCTCCCCTTCTTTGCAGTGATCGCAACGCAAGCAAAAGGCACAACACTTATTCATGACTGGGTCTATGAAAAACGAGCGATCTACTACACTGAATTGGATAAGCTTGGGGCTGATACAGTACTTGCCGACCCGCACCGCATCTACATCACAGGAGTCTCGGCACTCAAGTCAGCTGAGATAGTTTGCCCTCCGGCACTGCGACCGGCAACGATCATCCTGATCGGCATGCTCAGTGCCAAAGGAAAATCCATTTTACGCAATGTCTATAGCATCAATAGAGGCTATGAAAACCTGGTCCAACGACTGCAAACATTAGGCGCTAAAGTCACGATTTTACAAGAATTTACATCTTAAGCCCCATCCTTTAGACTGGTGGCTAAGGGAACAGTATTCCCTGTTTTGTATTCTATACTGGAGAAATGAAGAAATTATTCAAAAGCCCTATAGGTATCGGAGTCGCAGTGTTTGTAGTGGCGTTGGCTTTTGGTTTTGCGCTGAAATCATCAGGATTTCATATTCAAAAATTCACGATCGTTCGAGGCGGCGATATCGCAATTGCAAGCCCTCAGGTCGCACACAGGATCTTCCTTGATCAAAGGAACATAACACCTGATGTGGAAAATGCCACATCAGTGACACTTGCCGAAAACATAGAACCAGGCATCCATTCTGTGCTGATATACAACGACACTCATTGGCCTTGGAAAAAGGATATCGTGGTGCGTTCCGGCGAAACAACATCAATTACGCCATTTTTGATCTCAAAAAATGCAAGTGGGGTCATCGTCACGCCAACAGATGAATCATACGACGACCTGCGCGATCAGGTGATCCAAGATGTGTTGCCATCCGAGTCGTTCCCGCGCGCATCAAAAAGCGGGCGCACCTTCATCTGGGTTGAGAACAACAACGTCCATGCAAGATGGACTGGCAGTACCAGTACCCTTCCCGGGTATTATTGTGATGATGACGACCTCTGCGACCAGGAAACAATAGTACTTGAAAGCGCACAACCAATCCGTAATCTCGATTTTTATAAAGACCATGAGGAGATCTTACTTGTTGCGTTTTCAAACGGAGTATTTGCTTTGGAGATAGACAAACGCGGCGGCACCCAGAACTTTCAGCCTATTTATAAGGGAGCGGAACAGCCACGTTTCGTGAAAACAGACACAAACACCATTATAGTTGCCGATGGTTCAGCCCTCTTCGTAATTGACCTCTAAGTGACATGAAGCTCATTCACGTCATACCGATCGCCAAAGGAATTCAAAAAGACCACCTCTCTTATTTCTCCAAAAACGACCACGAAGCGGGTACCCTTGTTTTGGTACCCGTTCGAAAAAGAATGGTTCCTGCGATTGTAATCGGTAGTGAAGCGGCAAAAGAGATCAAAGCAAAACTCAGATCAAGCGACTTTGCGATGAAGAAGGTATCGACAAAAAAAGGTCGCGGCGTGCTTCTTCCGGAATTTGTAGAGGCTGCTTCAAACGCAGCAGATTTTTTTTGTGCAAGCATTGGTGCGGTGTTGCACCAAGTTATCCCTAAAGTACTTCTTGAACACGTGGACTCACTTCCTGAACACGCACATAAAAGAAAGCGGGTAAAGAACGAGGCCGCTCCCGAAATATTTGCCTTCCAATCACAAAAACGTGACCGGTTTGATGATTTCAAGCGCATCGTTCGAGAGGGGTTTGCGCGAAAGAGCTCGACATACATTCTCTCCCCGACCAT
>JANQMM010000027.1 GCA_028280145.1 Minisyncoccota bacterium
AGCCATTCATGGATCTCCTTTACCTTTTGTTCAAGTTGTGAAAAATCGTATGCCATGATCGTATATAGTGAATGTATTGGAGCATTTTAGCATAAGTGACAGATGAATGGCGAGTCACAGACAAAAGTGGTTGAGTCAGAAACCTGACCGAAAACAGCTCTAGACGCGAGGCAGTGTAAGTGCGAGATGTTCAAGAAGTAGTTTTACTGATGACCCGCGATCATTGATATACATTTTTGCATGTGCAATGTTTTGCAACCCTTCTACAACAGCTGTTGACCTTTTTTTATGGAGTGCGCCGTGCAGATATTCTTCAAGCGCATTTAAAAAGGACGTTGCAAGAGCTTTGTCCTTTGCTTCGATGATATCTTTTATATCAGCAAGTCTTTTTGGTGTAAGAGCACTTAGAAATGAGGTGGCCCTTCTGGCCATATCTGCCTCTGTGATATGCTCCCCCTCAAGGACCAACATACGAGAACGAAGTGTTCGAAGCAACTTGTCTATGTTGGGTGTAACTAGAAAGAAGTGTGTGTCCTCAGTCGGTTCTTCAAAAAGCTTCAAAAGTGCATTTTGAGCTTCAAGCGTCATCACATTGAAAGTAGTAATGAAGATCTTTCTGTTTTTAAGAGCTTTTTGTGTTGCGCGCCCCTGAAGCGAACGTCCGTCAGAAATACTGAACGAATCGAACTCAAGCAATTGGAAATCCGGATTTCCTTGCACCGAAAAATGTAGATCCTTTTCTATGAACGCGAACAACGGTTCGAGTACCGCGTCCTTATGACCGTGTATGAGCGTAGCGTGATGAAGCGATCCGTCTTTTTTAACAGCCTGTCGCAATAATTCCAGATACATGCCGCTTATGAACCTTATGAACCCGTTTTCGCGGAGTCCTTTTCATTTTCTTGCTTTGCGTTTTGCGCGATCAGAAGTGCTGCTGCAATAAATGCAACGCTCTGAGAGAGATCGAGCATGTTGCTTTGCGGCAAGTTCACGATCAGAATGAACGCGATGAACAAGAGAAGAATTGCTTGAGCGGCACGCTCGGTATGTAAATTCGCAAATAACGCAAAACCACAAACAGTAAGTACAAGTCCGACAACGACCACAAAGAACTGCGGGAGTGGCAAGTAATCGGGAGCATAATTTGCATATGCCGATATGTTGAACAAATTGAAAAGTCCCAAGAAAAGCATCGCGATACCAAAAAGGACTCTTCCAAGTACCAGGTGATTTTTGAAATCCTGTCGAAATATGTTATTGATTATCACTTGAATGGTCATGAATATTTCCTTACATCCCCACTGTTATGAAAAGTATAGAACAAGAACACACTCTTTGCCAAATATGCCTGTAGTCCTCTAGCGCTTGGCAATGATGCTCTTTTTATACGTGTCGAGGTGGTTAAGTGCGATGCCTGTTCCGCGTACAACACAGTATTGCGCCTCCTTTGCAAGTGACGCTTTAACACCTGTTCGTCTGAAAACCAATTCCGGAAAATAGCGAAGCTGTGAAGAGCCGCCGGTCATAATAATGCCTTTATCAATGATATCTGCCGCAAGCTCCGGTGGCGTCTCCTGCAGGACATCGCGAATAGCCTTGATCATTTCGCGAAGTTCTTTGTTGATCGCTTTTACTATCTCATTTGTTTTGATCTCGGCCGTACGCGGGAGTCCGGTCAAATAATCGCGTCCTTTTATCACCATTGAAAGCTCCTCTTCAAGCGGTACTGCAGATCCAATTTGTATTTTGATGTCCTCGGCTGTTTTATCACCGATAGCGAGGTTGTATGTTTTTTTAACGTAATCTGTAATTGCTTGATCGATTCTGTTTCCGGCACATTTGACACTTGTTGAAGCAACAATACCGCCAAGAGAAATAACCGCGACATCAATGGTTCCTCCTCCGATATCAACGATCATGTGTCCACGCGGTTCGTGAATAGGAATACCGGCACCGATTGCGGCAAGAATCGGCTCTTTGACCACGTACGCATTTTTTGCTCCCGCTTTCACTGTTGCCTCAATGACCGCTCGCTTCTCGGTTGAGGTCACGCCGGCCGGCACTGAGACCATCACATCAGGTTTAAAAAGATTCCATTTTCCAAGCGATTTACGTATATAGTAGCGAAGCATTGCCTCAGTCATACGATAATCGGCAATGACACCGTCTCGCATCGGCCGATATGCAACGATACTTTCCGGCGTTCGTCCGATCATTTCTTTTGCTTCAAGCCCGACTGCAAGAATGACGTTGTCTTGCTCGGACACCGCAACTACCGACGGCTCGTTAAGTACTACTTCTTGACCGGGGACATATACGAGCGTGTATGTCGTCCCGAGATCTATGCCTACTTTTTTCGCAAAGAGTGTCATGTCACCTATATAGTATAGATTTACAAGGATGCCGCAAGTTTGACCTCATCATACGATCAAACTATTGACACACACCTGTTTAACTTGTACGGTGGAGTTGGATTTTTCTTTTCAAAGACGCGAGGACCTCAACATGAAACGCGACTATCATGTAAAGCGACGCAAACGCGAACCGCTTGTCCGCTGTCTCCTTGGCTTGGGAATGCGTACAAGTGATATTGCTGCCTTGGCAGAGTGTAGCAAAGCAACCATTTCGAGTGATTTCCAGCGATTGGGTGGCAAAGCCGCCTTCCCGTTTCGCCCTTCGAACCAAGAGGAAGTATTTGCACGGATACTGGGGGCGTATGCAAACATGTGCGTGTACGGAATCACACACGATCAGCTCGGCCCAATGAGTGCAGAGCACCAGGAACTGGCGACGGCTCTTGCATCATGGCTTGGTGAACAGGCGCTGATTGATTTCATTCGCGGCGTCCACCTATCAATGCAACATTTACGCTATCACCACTACGAGAGGAAGCGGTGGGCACGTCTACTTGCCGCAATCGTAGGAGACGCGACTCTCTTTACAGAGAACCCTTGTGAGCAGGACAGAGTAGCCGAACAAGCAAGAGAGACGTGGAAAGGATTTCTGCAAGAGATTCGTACCCATGCAGTTAGAGTGCCTACGTCAACGTTTGAACTTGAAACTGCCCTCCTTAGGAGAGTGCATGCCGAGAAGCGTGAGAGTATCGTCGTGTACTGGGATGAGACGGTCTTCTCTTTCCTGAAAACACTGCTTGAGGGACAGGCCGAACGCAGTCAGAAGATTTTAGATCTCCGCTACGGCCTGTCAGAAAAAGAACCTATTTCCCTTGCAGAGGCCGGCAAAGCGCTTGGGATATCAAGAGAGCGGGTTCGCCAGCTTGAGGTGCGAACATTACGCGAACTGCGCGCATCTTTGCGGCAACAGGGCCTTTGGAATGCGATCTCTCGTCCCATGGCAAACACACTCGGCGATATGATCAAAGAGGAAGAGGGACACGTGCGAGTACAGAGACTATTTCCTACAGACGAGTATGACAGAAAGCTCCTTGCCCCTATTGCCAAGCTTGGACTTAAGAACACAACAACACAACATCTCTTCGTCGAAAACATCACGTTGGTCGGCCAGCTCGTGCAAAGAAGTATACGCGACCTCCTGCGAACACCGAACCTGGGCATCGCAAGTATACGAGAAATAGAAGAACGATTGGCTTGTTTCGGAGATTTCGAACTGGGAACTGTCCTTGCAAAGCCCGTAAGGGAGGCCGTGGAATACAGGGCGCAAGGCTGTGCGGTGTAGGAACGCTCAGATGCTCACTCGCCGGAGAGGGAATTCCCTCTCCGGCGAG
>JANQMM010000059.1 GCA_028280145.1 Minisyncoccota bacterium
GAATGCCGGCTCCATAAAAGCGAACAACCCCGGTTTCTTCCTTTTCGATTCGTATATCAAGTCCCTGAAATGAATCATTCGTGGTGCCGACAGGCAAGCTGTCACGCTCATATGCTTTAGAAGCACCATGTATCTCAAGACCAAAGACATATGCAGACGGGTCAAGTAATGAGTTTTCTTCATCAAAATTTGGTCGAAATCCTCTTGCCACATCATAATAATTTCCATTGTAGGGATCTCCGATCCTTCCTGTATTCAGCACCTCTCCTTTTGGAAATTGAGCGCTCCAATCGGCAAAAGTTATGATGTCGGAGGGAATGACTGAGAGCTTTGCTCCCGTGTGCGAGCCGAGCACCGCCTCACCGAGCACTTGTGACCACAGTGATATTTCTTCTTCATTCTCATTCCTGTTGTACATAAGAAGATTGGACTGCCAAAGCAGACCTGAGACACCAAACTCCAATACTTCTCCGCCATGCGCTCGATTGAACACAATACCTGTTCCACACAGCGGGCAGTACGTCACTGCAAGGGGTTGTCCTGCAACCGTATCATTTACGATCTCACGAGTGACAAGCATATTGAAGGGATAGAACCGATGCACTCCCTGATATGAAAGTGCAATACCGATCACATCTTCAGCTCTTTCACCTGCTGTCCGAAATACTTTGTCCGCCTCAACCACATCAACAAATTCAGGGTCATCAACTGAAGGAATACAGTCTCTTCCAAAACAACCTTGTCGGATCTCATCAATCGGAATACTGTGCATCACATCATCAGTAACAAAAATATCCCGTTTCGATCGCAGATTTGTCTGCGAAAGTGTCTCGTTATCATTTGAGTGCTCTATTTCGACCACCTCTCCTTGCGTTTCATTCTCTACAAACGGAAGAGTCTCGCCTTCGGGCAGATCAAATGTGTTCATCCGATTCAAGAAGAAAATAACTACCGCAATAGCGATCAAAAGAATGATGATGAGTGGTGTTGGTCTCTTATTCATTTATGTTCGTCTAAAAATACTAATAACTTTTTCAAGATTTCGTGTCTCGTTATTATCCGAGATCGCATAACAGATCATCTGCCCCTCACGAAAGGACGTGACGATGTTTCGCGCCTCCAACTTTGTAAGCTGGTGGCTTGCCGCAGAATGCGAAATGCCAACATGTTCTGCGATCTCATTTACACAAAGCCCCATGCGGTTTTCAAACAAAAGACAGAGTATCTTGAGCCTCGTCGGGTCAGACAGCAATTTGCATGCGCTTGAGACCTGCGCTATTTTGTTGATCCCTGTGAGTTTTTTAATCTCCTGTATCCGTTCAGCCATGGATATATGAATATATGTTCATATACTAAAATAATCGTTTACAGAATGCAACTACCCTGAAACTGTTCCACTCTGAAGTCTTCAAATTATTTCAATGGGTTGCATGTTGAATGACAGACCTCAAAAAAGGATTAAACAATGTCCGCCACATGCGGAGCAACTATCTCTTTGTAATCAGTTGCATACATGCCAATTGAAACTCTTTTGTCACCCGCATTGAAAATGATTTTTTCGTTTCGTACGACACTTTCGTCGGCATATACATCCAGTCCAAAGAGATTTCCAAATGGAGGCACGCCACCGGGCACTACGCCCGAAGTCAGTTCCGCAACTTCCTGAGGAGAAGCAAAGCGAACATCTTTTGCGCCAAGAACAGTTTTTGCTTTTTTTGTATCAAAACGCCTGTTCCCCGGCACCACGATCATGACAAACTGTTTTCCCTTCTCGTTTTTTACCCGGACAACGAGCGCCTTTGCTCCTTGAGCAAGCGTGTATCCTTTGCGGACAGCAGCGGCCTCCTCACTTGTACGAACCGCTTCGTGTTCGAAACGTTCAAACCACACGCCGCGCTCGTTAAGTATGTCTTCAATTTTCTTTACCACCGGATGAAACTGCATAAAAATAAGATACGAAATCATTCAGGCAAAGTAAAACGCTGGCCGTAACCAGTCGTTCTACTCTATGATTCCGGTTGTAACACCGTTCCTTTCCTTCCTCAGCTTTGGTGTTACTCGAAGCCGTAGGTTGGTTCGGAAACCGATCTCATACCTTAATGATACTCTTAAGTGTCCGTGGCTTCAACATACAAAAATATATGTATATGTGTATAACTTACGTTTGTGTGCGCACAAATTGCAGAATCTCTTCAGGGCTGTCGGCAATGTAGTCCGGCTCAAGCGTTGAAAGGATATCGCGACTGTTAAAACCCCATGTTACGGCAATAACACGAACTCCAGCTTTTTTGGCCGCTATAATATCGCGTGTTTCGTCCCCGACATAATAGATATTGTCGCGATGGAGCCCGTACGTGCGACCAATGCGACGAAGCGCGCGATGTTTTCCAAAGACAAAAATATTCGCTTTTTTGAAATGAAAATATTTTCCTTCGTATTTTTCGAAAAAGAGACGTACATTTTTTGCAGAGTTTGATGTTGCCACTCCGAGGATATACCCTTCCTGCTTTAGTGTAAGCAATGCTTCACTCATTCCTCTTACAAACGACATATCGGCAATTTCTCGTGACAACATTCGTTGTATGCTGGCAATGAGTTTGGGACCTTTCCAAAGAGGAATGCCAAGTGTTCTTAGAAAATGTATCGATCTTGTACTGCGAAGTTTCCTTACATCAAGTTCGTCAAGTTTTTCGTACTTGAATGATACTGAACATTTATTTAGCGCATCAATTACAAACGCTCGCGTATCGACAAGTGTTCCGTCAAGATCAAAAACGATCATCTTCTTGTTCATCACTGTAGTATAACAAGAAAGAATTGAGCTTAGCGTATTATTTCCGAAACGGTAAGTGGCGCTTCACCAGTCTGCTCTACATGAAAACGAATACGGCCGATTATTTGGTTCCGGTCTGTGACCACATCAACACGCCACTCTCCGGGAAAGACCTGGCTCTTTTGCGTATACCCTCTGAAGCCCCCGTCACGACCTCCAAGGATCGGGTACGAAAATCGATCTGTCTCAACCCATTCATCGCGAGTATCATCTCGGTATTGCCAACTGTGAAACACTTCCACGTTAAGATCAGTCGGTGCAAAAACCGAACTGTATGCATATACCGCCTGTGACTGCGAAATATCAATCCGTGGCCTGAATTTTTTGCCAAATTCATACCACTTCACAATTTCAGACTCAGCAACATACACATCACCCTGACGCTCCACAAAGTGATGAATGCTTGAATCTTTAAGTGCAAGCGGGATAGGAGGAATAATATTAGTGAAGTAAAACACATTGAATACTATGTATATGGACAAAATGCTGAAGCGAAGAGCGTGTTTGCTTTTTTCGACAGATTCCGGAATAAAAAGAGCAAGAAACCGCACAAAAAAACGAATGATAAATAAACTCACCAAGCCGCTGAGCACGAAGACCCACACCCCCATTTGATTCACAATAATAGGAAGATAAAAAATAGCAAAAGAAAAGAGTGTGATGAAGAAAATACTGATCTGATATTCAAGTCGAGCATATTTTTCTTTGAACAATTCGTTGCCGATAAGGAAGAGAATGATCAGTAACACGAACCACCAACTTGTAACAAGTGAAGCGCTTTTGCTGTAGAAAACAAAATATCCGCTAAAAAGACCTCCGAAAGCAAACTGGATAAGAAGCGTCGAGAGCGCCATAAATCCTTTCGTCGTTTTGCCTTTCACCAGCCTTCGGTTGAATAGTTGATAGACAGTGATACCAAGGGCGGCAAGGATGAGATAGCTTGCAAGAATGATGTTATCGAGCCAGAGATCAATTCTCGTAAGTGTCAGATTGTCTATGGTAAACCCGGTAAGAAAAGCGACAAGGGAGAGACGACGCTCGTATTTTTTATAGAAACGAACAAGCATAGTAGCAATTAGAGCAAACTAGAATGAGCTTGTGCCCAGATCCTCCATAAATCTATACAGGAGGCTTTTGGCATAGGATTCCTCTTTGTACTCCTGGTAGTCGACGGAGTATATCCTTCCCACTTCATTGTTCCAAACCTTTTCAAAGTACGCTTTCGCTTCACTTAGTGCCGAAAATGGAGCTTCGGACTCAAGATAAACATTCGTCTCCAGATTGTATCCGCCAATATTTCTGCGTGTCAGATTTGCCGAGCCAAGCATGAGTGCGTATGCGTTGTGATATGTAAAGAGCACCATCTTTGTGTGACACTGCTCACCGTGTGTGTGGCACCAACGAATATCTATAAGACCACTGTGGTCTTTCAATTCAAAAGCAACCTGGCGATTTGGAATACCATTCTTTGCCCGTCCAAATGCATCTTTGTTCGGATCAAGAAGAATGCGGATATTGGCACCTCGATCAGAAGCGCTCTTGAGGGCGTGTATCACTTTTCTGTCAGAGAGATAAAACATCGCAATATCAACTGATTCATTTTCCTCGAGCCGATTAATCGCCGTAAGAAGCCTGTCTCTGATCTTCTCTTCAGTGAGAAGTTGCGCTTGCACGCTTCCCGTATTGTCTGTGATCTGTAACAGAAGTTCTTCGCTTGGCTCGCTGATCGTTTGTCCTGAAAAGCTCGAAACAGCTACTTCAGTTGCAACGACATCCTTCCATATGAAGTTGTCAATGATAAGTGCTGTATTTGTGTGTGCACTTGAGCCATCATGCGGGTTTGCAGATGTAACAAGTGTGGAGAGTTTGAGTCCTTGCGGTGTTATGCGATCCGCAACAAATACCTTGCGATGATTTGCTTTGAAATTAAGCAGTGCCGCATATGAACGCAATCCTATATCAGAGAGGCGTCCGTCAAACGGATTTGGAAGCCATCCCTCTTTGGTACTGTTGCCGAACCACGAGAAGTATGCGCGCCAAAAGCCACTTACAAGCGGGTTGCTGTCCTTAAGTTGACTGAGATCAGTAACCACCACCTCAATCCCCGCTTCACGAAGCTCATTTAAGTATGGTGACTCATAGCCACCATAGATGGTATTGATCGGGTCCGTAATGAAAATGATGTCGACATCCGGATCGGTCTCTTTTTTTGCAACAAGCTTATCGGTGAGTTCGCGAGAAAGTTGGCGATACGAACCGGGAGCTGAGCCGAGAAAATCATTAAAGAGAAACATATCAAGCAGAATGTAGTGTTCGGCTTTGTCTATCATGTTAAATAGTTCGTCAAATATCTCCTGCTCGGAGAAGCGGACGCCTTCCTGATTGACATACGTTACATCTTGCAAAAACGTAATACCTGTTGCCGGAACAAGATATACCTCACTTGCAATGGACGTTCCTTCGGGATTTGATTTGAATACACCAAAGAGCGCAAACCCAATGGCTACGACGATGAGTAGTTTAATGAGATTGGTCATACAAAAAATATACCATTATTGTTTTTTACAAACCATAAAAAACAGTTCGCGCCTTGCGGCGCGAACACAGCTTCTTATTTTTTTATGTTTGCCAGATCGAGATAGTGGTCCGATTTCCAAAATCCCGGAAATGACTGTTGTGGGGAACGTTTTCCCTTTCTGTTTCGTGGCGCGTCAAGATCCCACTTCCCCTTGGCCTGTCGCATTTGCGTATTCGGACTACCCTCACATGCGGCTACCAGAGGACAGAGCATTTCAATTCCAGCCAATTGCGAGCATCGCTTACACAACTGACTGCCTATGAACCACAATGCATGTGCCGCATCAAACAAAGAGATGTCCTGCTCTTCGCAGATATCAGCAATGGGTTTGCGTAAGAACTCGGCGACACGTTGTGCGTCGACTATTCCCGAACCTGTCACCGCTCCGTGGGCGATCATGATCCTCGAAAGATGCAGATCAACCGGGATTGCGCCGTGCGGAAGAGAGGGTATCGCTCCGATCTCCTCAAACAAGATAGCCATAAGGCTGTAGATCTTGTGGGCAATGCCCGGTAGTCGTTCTATTCCTCCGTTTTGCTTTTTCAGTGCCTCTTTCTGCCTGAGGAAACTATCAACGGAAGGATGGCTAAAGAAATTGAGCGGGTCTCCCTCAAAGTGAGAAGAGAACAACGTCCCCGCCGTTCCGTACCAACGCTTGCTACCGTCTGTGGGATGAATGAACCCAACAAGCTGAAGTGCTCTTTCTATCCTGGCCCTTTCGATGGTAAGCACCGTTTCTGAGTAGAACTCCGGGTGCAGGTTGTACAGTTCAACCGACTGACGAAACCACACATCACTGCGCGAGCGATATGTAAGTAATGTCGTGAAGAACAAGAACAGATGGTATTCGCGCGAGTCAAGCGCAAGTCCTTCCGGGCGATGCATGTGCTGAGGGGCAGATGCGTCGTCAACATGAACACGACTGAACAGGTGTGTTCGATCCTGATAAGCCTGAAGTGCACGTGTGATGAGCGCAACAGCCTTTTCTTTATGAAATGTTACGTTGCGCATATGTGCTCCTGTCTACAATGTGATCAATCTGCGCCCATACTAGAGGAAAGCTCCTCTTTGGTCAAATAAAACGAAAACGGCGCATCCTTGCGCCGTTAATGGGGGAAGTCTCCATCTGTCGGTTTGTCAGACAGCTCAAATGAGAGATGCTGAGGCTTGTGCTTGGTCACCACTTCTTTTCTATAGCGTTTGGACCAAATGACCTTTTGCCTCCATTCATTTGAAACACACCAAGTATGGACACCACGAAACCACGGAACGTCAGTGCTCATCATCAAGGCTCCCCAACAAGACACCATGTCCCGATCGATCTGAAGGTCTTTCATGATACGTTCAAACAAGAATCGTCCTTCTGACCTCTCCAATGCCCTGCAAAGAAGATAGTAGTGGTGAGGGTGAAAATTCCTTCGCTCGAGAAACTCGTACAAATCTATGATTTTTGGGTACGAGCACATAAGTTCAAACTCTTTTTCGCTCGGATATTGTCTTCTGTAACGTGAAGTGATCAGACTTATTTTTCTGGCCGCTCTCTTCAAGTCTTTCTCAAGAGGTACTTGCCTGTTTTCGAGTTCAGACCTCAATACTGTGGCAAGAAACGCCTTATCCTGAAATGAGACTGAGTACCGGGTTCCCATCTGGCGAGTCCGTTCAGGATTTCGATCACCTCTGAAAAGCCCCCGAGTCCTGTATCCTGTTTTCACGAACCGCCAATTCTTGGTTCTTTTGCGCATATCTTCCACTAATACACGTTCAATCTCGGGAAACACCTTTCCAAGTTGGCTTATGGAAAGGGAGGCGTGTTTTGCTCGTTGCCAAATCATACGAGCCGGAGAGCCGTTCTTTATGCCGTGCGTTCTGCGATAGGGATACGATCGATGTATTCCTATCTCGAGAAGAATCGTTTCTTCCAAAAAAACATCACCAACCTGTGCCGGCCCCACAACGGCCAGTACGTTAATCTGTGGGTGTGGATTTTCCTCGAAGTTAACCGGGTTTCCTTCCTCGTCGATCGTAATGACGTAACGTGCGTACGTACGTTCACGTTCTACTTGATCCCTCGCTGCTGCCACATCCCGTGGCGACAGCACACGCTCTTTCGAGTCTGTGATTGCTGTTACCATCGGAATATACCTTCTATAACTATGAGTCTGTTCAAATTATACCAAATGCTACAAGTTGCATTATCTTTGTTTTATTGTCTAAATTTGGTATAAAAAGGGACATTCATGGCGACTATGGTGTAACGGTCAACACTGCGGTTTGTGGTACCGCCGATTCGGGTTCGATTCCCGATAGTCGCCCAAAGTAGTTAATTTAAAAGACAATCGCCTTGTGAGCTGTTGCTATTTGGTGTGGCTATCGGGAATCGAACGGAACCTCGCCGCCATCGGTTCAAGGCGAGGTCCGTGGCTCAAAGGGAGCTTTCGAGTATATTACGAATACTTGGAGTAATTCGAGAAAGCGGAATGAGAGGATTCCCGATAGTCGCCCAAGACAGCCGAAACAAAAATACTGGACCTCTGTCCAGTATTTTTGTTGATGTCCAGAACTGAAATCACCTCAGATCACTAATTTAATTCAGCGCAAAGGCGAAAGGTTTCGGATATTTAAGACACAATATCCCAAAGTAGCTTAAACATGTTTCGCATATCATTTGCAAGCAATGGATCCTTGATTTCTACCAGATGAAACGGCCTGTTCTTAGTATTTATGTGTACCACATACTCTCCCGCAACCCACGTTGTAGATTCAAAAGACTCTGACTTGGCAAAATATTTCATTTCTCTTCGTTTACACTTCCCCTCAAGCCTCCTTTCGCCGCCAGACTTGTTGCTAAGCAACTTAACGAAGAACATTTCATTATTCTCTTTCCAGTCCCACTTGATCATGTCTCCGAAACAATCAACAAATGAAGTATCCTGAAAACCCCAACACGTTGAATCAATCAGATCCATGCTGTCGTGCCAAACACCTAGTCGAGACTTAAGGAATCTTTCAAGCTCTTTCTCTTGAACAAAACGAACCTGAGGAATATGTGATGCGTGCGAGTTTTTCTTTCGAGAAACCTCTGCCGCCAACGCTGTGTACGCATTTACTTTTCTTCTATTCTTCGCTTCTTCATCTTTTGCGTATTGTTCGATCTCTCTTGGTGTTGCAAGAGAGTATTGAGCCGGCCGCTTCGTATCATCCTCTGAGGCCAATCCCTGCTCTGAAAGGCTTCCGCATATGTTATAGACTGTGGTTCGTTTTAACCCCGTCTTTTTTGCAATATCACTTGCTGACAAGTTGTCATACTCGAAAAGAACACGAAGAACTTGGCCTTCATTTGAACTAAGGTTCAACTTTTTGACTATGTTTTTATTCATATCCGCATTCTATCTTGTTGTCGAAGTTTGTCAACATTTGTCCGACATTTATTGACATAATCCCATTTCTACCCTACCCTCATTGCAGACCACAACACGGGAGATGATCATGGATACAATACGAGCACTCAGCAAAGATGACCTCGACGAACTCTATGACAGGTTTTCAAAAGGACGTCCCATGAGAGTAGACAGTCCGGCAGGAATTGGCGGCTTTTCGCTACTTGCCGGCTTGATGAACTCACTCGGTAAACTTCAATGCGTCGAGAAGGTGCCTGCTTGGGTCAGGGACGACATGACAGAGGCCGAAAAGCAATTGCAAAGATCGGCCAGCCTTCTTCCCTATGTAAGCGTGCGCATGATGGGAAGCGGCATAATTTACGAAGCGGTGGATCACGGTACGCCTTGTGCAATACGGGAGAATGATGGAAATCTAAGACTATCCATTCTTTTGGGAAAGTATCCCGAAGCGTGGATGGTTTCATGCTGGGATGCAGAGAGCAAAAAAAGACAACCTCTCCCCAATATCGGAAATCCTGTAAAAATGCCGATCGACTATGACCCTGTTCGTGCAAAAGACAAAATGGCAAGAGCGTACCAAATTGCAAGAGCAGAATGCTCTAGACGCAATGGTCCCTCTATCGATAATCGATTGATCATTATTGCTTTTGCTGTTGGGCCGGTCGTGTGGATCATTAACAGCATATTCAAATGGTTCACACAATAGCTCGAACACACTCAATCGCTCTCAATATAAAAGCGGAACGGACCTTCCGCTTTCTTTTTGTGCCCAGGACTTCATTCGTGACTATTTCTTCTTTGCGAGATACTGTACAAACAAACTTTTCTCAGCGGTGCCTTTGCCGAAATCATAATATATATCTTGGATTTCAAAGTGTTCTGACAACACTTCTTTCATATCATCTTGATAAATTGGGTACAGATCAAGTTTTGACCAAATCTTTTCCTCTTTGTCGTAATAATGCAAAACGACAGCAGTATCACTGATGTAAGCGGGAAAGACGATGATTCCATCTTGAAAACCGTGATAATAGATCGCGTAGTCAAACGTGAAGTTTTTAAATATATCTTGTTTTGGTAAATTCATCAGAGATTTGATGTAATCGTAGTTCCTCGAGTCAATGAAAAGGTAACCATCTTTGTCTATCATGTGGGCAAACTTACTTATCACACTCTTTTGTGCCTTCTTTGTGTATTCTCGTGTACCACCACCGATATATGTTAAAGAGTTTCCTGTGAGAAAAGCAAAGTCAAAATTGTGGGTATATGGTGGGGTTGCTTTCGGCAAATCCAACCAATTTGCTTTGTGAATCTGAATATCTTGCCCTTCCTTTGAAAATAACTCTTGAGACATTGTGATGAACGAATCATCAACCTCATTTGCTTCAACATGCTCCAGAGGATAGCCCTCTTCTTTGAGAATCTTCTGGATGTGACTTAACTCCAAACCACTACCAACGCCCAAGTCCAAGACCTTCTTCAAACCATGTGTTTGAATAATTTGAGCGAAGAATTTAATCTCCTCAAGTTTTGTTCCACCCTTAAATTTAGGGTAAATACCCGTCTCCCATTCAACAAAGGTAAAATCCCCAAACTCCTCAATTGGATTACTGATATATGGCAGTGTGTTTACAAAATCCATGTTATTACACCAAGAACTCCAAAACATTTCGGCAATCTCATCAAAAGCCAAAACTTTTTCTTCTGGTGGGCGATGAGGGACTTGAACCCCCGGCCTTTTCGGTGTAAACGAACTGCTCTACCAACTGAGCTAATCGCCCCGCGCGTTCACATTAATTGTAAATCAAAGTATATAGAAAAAATACAATCTCGCAATACTGAATCAATTTTGGTTTTGATTGGTTATAATACCCAAATGCAAAAAATATTTCATATTATTGTAACTGGTCGGGTACAAATGGTAATGTATCGGGATTTTGCTCAACGGAAAGCCAGAGTCCATGATCTTGTTGGTACCGTTCAGAATTTACAGAACGGATCAGTTGAATTATTTGTACAGGGGGATGAAAAAGAATTGGATGCATTTATCAAAAAATTACATAAAGGCCCTGTTCTTGCACGGGTCGAAGATGTTAAGGTAGAGGAATTATCAGAACCGCAACCTTTTGAAGGATTTAAAATTATTTTCTAACTAATATGAGCACAATTAATTGTATTGGTTTTATTATGGACGGGAATCGTAGGTGGGCCCGCGAACAAGGACTTCCTTCAATGAAGGGACATCAAAAGGGTTTTGAGACCTTTAAACGTGTTGTTGAGTGGGGTGCGGAGGCGAAAATTCCAAATATGATCTTCTATGCATTTTCAACTGAGAATTGGAAGAGATCAAAAGATGAAGTCTCTTATCTATTTACTATTCTCGAACAATCGTTTGGATCCATGCTTGAACTTGCACATAAACATAAGGTGCGCGTTTTATTTCTCGGTCAAATTGAGCGATTGCCGAAACCTATCCAGGAAAGAATACACAACGCAGAAAAAGAAACACACCAGTACAGCGAAAGGACGGTTGGTCTTGCGCTCTCGTATGGAGGGAGAGCAGATATCGTGCAGGCGGCAAATACACTTATCAAGGAAGGAGTAAAGGAAATAACCGAAGAGGCGCTTGCTTCAAAACTGTGGACGGCTGACATGCCAGATCCTGACTTGTTGGTGCGAACGGGTGAAGTAATGCGTCTTTCAAATTTTCTGACATGGCAGTCGGTATATAGTGAACTGTATTTCAGCGGTACGCTCTGGCCCGACTTTGACAAAGAAGAGTTTACCTATATTCTTGAATCATTCGATGAAGAAAATAGGAGAAAAGGAACATAATACACCGACGATCAACGTCATTTATGAAGATGAACATGTTCTTGTGGTGAACAAACCTCACGGACTTCTAACCCATTCCGATGGACACAGCGATGAAGAGAGTGTGTCCTCGTGGTTTGCGACAAAGTATCCTGAATCTCGAGATGTTGGCGAATCGGTGGTTCGCGATGACGGGACGGTAATAGAAAAACCGGGTGTTGTGCACCGGCTCGATCGTGACACAACAGGTGTGCTTCTTTTGGCTAAAGATCAGGAAACGTTTAAGTTCATAAAAGAGCAATTCCAGGCACGCAAAGTGGAAAAAGTATACCGTGCGTTTGTGTATGGGGAGGTCAAGGAAGATGCAGGGGTCATTGATCGCGCGATCGGAAGAAGCGCCAAAGACTTTCGCCTGCGAAGCGCTCAACGCGGCGCTCGAGGCAAGTTACGGGAAGCGATCACGCATTACAATGTCCTTGGTCGAAGTGGGGACTATAGCTATGTGGAATTAAAGCCGAAAACAGGACGAATGCATCAATTACGTGTACATCTTAAAGCAATCAACCACCCCATTATTTGCGACACGTTATACGCACCAAAGCGCAAACCGGCTCTTGGTTTTTCACACCTTGCGCTTCATGCAAGTCGGCTTGAAGTGGAAGTCGAACACGGAAAGCATTTGTCGTTTGAGGCTCCACTTCCGCCTGATTTTGTTGAAGCGGAAAAAGCACTTTGATCCGCCATATAATATTGCACCCCCAAAAAACTTGTGGTAGAGTAGCACGTACTTAATTGCATTATGGAAGGAGTAACCATCTCACCGGTAAACATACAAAAGCGACAGGAGATAGGCATTCGTGCCGGCGATACTGTTCGCGTATCACAGAAGATTCAAGAAAAAGGCAAGACAAGAATTCAGGTATTTGAGGGTCTTGTACTGTGTCGAAAGCACGGCAATGAGCCGGGCGCGACATTTACTGTGCGAAAAGTCTCAAGTGGAGTGGGTGTTGAAAAGACATTCCCCCTTTATTCTCCTCTGATAGACAAAATTGAGATCGTACGAAGGAGCAAGGTGCGTCGCGCGAAGCTTTACTTTATCCGTGAAAAGGTTGCCCGGGAGATCCGAAGGCAGATGCGAAACATGCGCATGGTGGATATTTCTACGGGAAGCGATATTGAAGAGAAAGAAACTGCCGAAAAAGAAAAAATAGCAGCAGAAGAGGCGGCAAAAGCGGCCGAAAGCGCTAAAGCTGCTGAAGAAGCTTCAGAAAAAGACACCGATACTTCTGCGCAGGATGATAGCGACAACAGCGACGATAGCAAGAAAGCACCTGAGGCAGAGGAAGATGCAGAGGCTGAAGAAGCACCGGAAAAGGCGCCAGAAGCGACTTCCGAAAAAGAAGAAAAAAAGGATTCTCCGAGTGAAGAGAAATCAGAAACAGAAGATAAGTAAAAATAACCTGATACAGCAGGTTATTTTTCTTTACGTCTTTGTGTGGATACTATATACTCAAATTTATCCTAATTGCCCAGGTGGCGGAATTGGTAGACGCGCTACCTTGAGGGGGTAGTGTCCTTATGGGCGTGCTGGTTCAACTCCAGTCCTGGGCACCAAGACGGAACCTAACGGTTCCGTCTTGGTGCGTTTATTTAACGAATGAGGGACTTGCGACGAAATGAGTTTAGAACTGGCGCCAAGTCCCTCATCGCCCACAAAACCAAAAACTTCCAGCTTTTTGCTGGGAGTTTTTGGTTTCAGTGAATGAAAGAAGTGGGACTTGAAAGGCGCAGACGCGCCCGCGGGGCGGGAGAAAGCGTCGAGCCGGGGTCGCGAGCACTTAGTATTTTGCAAAGTATTGAAGCAAAATACTTAGTGACTTGTGACCAAGTCCGAGATCGCTCACCAGAAATGTTTTCTTGCCCTGAACTGGCAAGGTCTTGGAGTAGCTCCTGCGGTAGTTTTAACTTAATATGAAGCCGATTAGAGATTTGTTGTCCTGCTTTTTTGATACCCGCAATGACATCTTCTTTGCGTCGGGGACGAGAATAAACAACTATTTCTTCAATTAGTTTATGGAGTATCTCTCTTGTCTCCTTTCTATTTTCAAAAGCTTTCTTTAAGGCAGGTCTATATTCCTTTGAAAACAATTTGAGACTTTCATAGTATCCCTTTGTTAGCGTATGTTCTGCAATTTGTCACCTAATATCACTCAACTTTTCTTGAAAACGCTTTTGGTCTTCAATAACTTCATTCATTTTTTTCTTTAACTCTTTCAAATCAATAATTCTATGTTCGTATTGTACGTTTTCTGACCATACCTCCTAAGAGGGTTAGGTCGTTAAAAGTGGTATTCGGTTGTAAATTGATGATAGCAATTGAAGAATATGGTGTCTATCAATCAATATTTTGCAGGTGCTAAAAAGAAACCGAGGTAGTGTTGTAGTTCTTCCATGTTTAGTTTTTCTCCATTTCGCAACTTTGATTCAGCGTCTACAGAAATTGGAATTTTGAAATAATCTTCAAGTTTCTCTACCTCAAATAACTTTTGGCTATTGTATCCACCTGCAACTCCAACATGCGTAACTCCTTTTTTTACTACTCTCATAACATCGCTTTGAGTGCGTTCTATATGAGCTTGTCTCCCTGTTCCAAAACTTTCATCTAAAAGGAGATAGGTATTGTTCAACTGCAAGTATTCAACTAGCTTTTCATTTTCTAATAATGCATACTGGCTTCTTTTCAGTTGAAAAATTGTATACTCTCCTTGAAGAGAATCAATTACATCCAAGTCAGGTTTCTTCGAGATAGACTTTTCTTCAAAGCGTAATTGTAAAGAATATCGAAAGCTAAGCAGAGATAGAAAAGACTTTAACTCCCTATAAAACATCCTTCGCTCAAGGTAGTCTAAATGAAGAACAATTGATACACGCTCTGTATGCTCAAAATGTTTCGCGAATCGATTTAATTCTTCAGCCAAACCAGTATCTTGCAGGTCTCCATTTTGTGGATATATAGGAACCCCAAGAAATATCTTTCGACTAACAGAACTTGCATCAAAAGTACGAACAATTTTAGATACCTCATCACCTCTTGTTAAATCTTTCCGAAAAAGAGTGGCACCTACGTATGGGTTAAAAGTAGGGGCATAATGAAGAAATTTATGTCGTTTAGTTTGCGCGTATTCTCTATTTTCGAACGTTGTCCCAACGTCTAATGGAGTACTGACAACAGGATAACCTTCTCGCTCCAATATGAGCTTCTTGTGGTAGTTGTTGGACAAAAGTGTAATCTTACTTTTTTTGCCATGCAGTAATTCATCTAGTACTTGAATCACAGAAGAATACTCACGAGCATCAGGGCTACCACTAATACGAATATTTGCATCATGTGTATCTAAACCCTTATACATTAGGTTATATGCTTGTATTTTTTTGAAGAGTCCAATATTCCGACCTTCTTGCCTATGATATATGAGTATCCCGTTCCCGTGCTTAGCAATTGCCTTTAGGGCTTCATCTTTTTGCTGGCCGCAATCACAAGAGAGTGAGCTAAAAGTATCCCCTGTTATACATTCAGAATGAATCCGTAAGAGTATCTCTCTTAAAGGGTCTAAAGATGGTGTAGAAAGTGCAACTGATTCTTGTCCTCGTTTCCCATCCCAAACCCACACATTAAACATGCCGTACTTTGTAGCCATAGATGTATATACAGCTTCTTTTTTTGTTTTCATGCCAATATTTTAGTGGAAATAGTAAGTACTGCTCATTTTTCCGTCATTTAGTTAAAAAGTTGGCTTAGATACTGCTTAAATGATGATATATATGTACAAAAGTGTCAGATATATTGACATATTGTTAAATATTTAGTAGTATGAAGCTACACATGGAAACAATCTCTACTAAATCCCTACAGGAAGCAGGTCTTTCAGAAATTGAGTCAAAAATATACTTATCTTTGTTGAAATCACAAAAAATGACAGTTTCGGAGATTGCACGCGCTACAGATACAAAGCGTCCCACCTGCTACCAATATTTAGACCTGCTGTTATCTAAGGATTTCATCATTCGTGTCCCTATTGGGAAAAGAATGTATTACAGTGCCGTGAGTCCAAAAAAGGTTTTATCCGCGGCACGAAAGCGCTACGAGGCCTTCGAGGCCGTTTCTGATGAAATGATGAAACAATACGAAGAGTCTACTCATAAACCACAGGTTGCTTTTTACGAAGGGAAACGTGAATTAAAAAATATCTACGATGACTTATTCAAGACTGTTGGGGATATATATTCAATCTTTCCACCAACCGCCTTTTTCGAAAACTTTACAGAACAAGAGTATGACGAATTTGATTCTTCAATCAGTCAATATGCGATTAAAAGTAAGGATTTAATTGTAGAAGATAAACATTTTAAGCGTGTTAGTCAGATACGCAAAAAGAATGGGGTAGAAAATAAAGTAACAAAGAAATTACCAGAATCGTTCAAAACTAATGTGGATGTTCTGGTTTATAACAACAAGGTTGCCCTTATTAGCTTACGTGATTTATCTGCCTTAGTGATTGAAAATAAGGATATAGCAGACTTGTTTAAGAGTATCCATACATCAATGTGGAAATCACATTAAGATGAAACTCCTATTCGTCTGATTTCCTTGTCCAAATCAAGGCAGATTAACACTAAATTATGCTTTTCTGGAAAGTATAGTTCTGGGTAGATAAACATCTCTCACCAGACCAATAAAGCTCAGGTGAATTACCTGAGCTTTATTGCGTCTCGATAGAGCGCGATGAGAGGCTTGAAGAGAGCGAGTATATCGCGCGGAGCTTGCGAGCACGATTCGAGCGACGGGGCAGCGAGTTCTTAACGAATGAGGGACTTGCGACGAAATGAGTTTAGAACTGGCGCCAAGTCCCTCATCGCCCACCGCACCTCTCTTCTGCTATACTTCATATATGCGAAAGGTAACATTGTGTTTTCTTGTAGACAAAGATAACGTCTGTCTTGCCATGAAGAAAAGAGGTTTCGGCAAGGGCAAATGGAATGGTGCCGGCGGAAAAGTTGATGAGAATGAAACAATAGAAACAGCCGCGATACGTGAACTCGAAGAAGAGATAGGTGTAAAAGTGGCACCTTCAGATCTAAATGAAGTTGGTGACCTTGCATTTGCATTTGAAAACAAACCGGAATGGAGCCAACACATGTACATTTTCCTTATAGAAAAGTGGCAGGGAGAGCCAACAGAAACAGAAGAAATGCGACCTAAATGGTTTTCGAAAGACAATTTGCCATTCGATAAAATGTGGGTTGACGACCCGCTCTGGCTCCCAAGAGTTTTGGATGGAGAAAAAATTTCCGGCGCATTCACGTTTTCGAGCGATGGATCAAAAATACGAAAACATATAGTCAATAAACAAACAAAAACGCCTTAGTGGCGTTTTTGTTATTGCTGTACCCCCGAGAGGAATCGAACCCCTATCAAGAGCTTAGAAGTCTCCAGTTTTATCCATTAAACTACGGGGGCTATATACAAAATTATATGCCAATCTACCACCTGAAAGAAAATAGAGGCTGGAGACTTCTTCGTCTCCCGGTTCGATAACCTCCCAGGTTATCTCACTCCATTAAACTACGGGGGCTTAGGGTATGAGGATAATAACAGTGGCAAAGCGTACCGGTCAACTATAACCGAGGTGCGTCCGGCACTTCACCTTGATATTGCAAATAGCGTTCTTCTTTTTCGTTGTAATGATCAAGTGTTTTTTGCAAGAGCTCCTGATCAAGAACATCCGGATTTGCGATCGGATCAACAACGACTTCCTCAGTTTCGTTTATCTTGAAGAAAATAAGACCACTCACCACCACGGCAACAACCACAAAAAACATAAAAACGATGAGTGCCAACGCCCAGTCGTGATGAACATGACCATCTTTCTTAAGAATGATCTTTTTTCTCTTTTTGCCTTTCTTGAAAAACTTACTGAGCATATACTATTTCTCTAATTGAAGTGTCTTAAAGAACACATTCCCCCGCCAAGTTTCTTCTCCTTCTTCATTTTCGCTTAATTCATTAAATGTTAATCGTTCAACGACCATTTTGACCGGTATGCTTTCAAGGAGTATGAGGAAGTGGTGGACTTCTGCCCAAGACCCGACAAAATCGACATTCAATTCAAGCTCCTTCACATCTTCCGTATCAGTATTATTCTCATTAATGGAGCGCACGTTGATCTCTACGCCCGCATTATCACCAAGCGATTCTATTGTCTCAAGAAATTCAATGATCCTATCACTATCCACAAAAAAACTTGAGATACGTTCACGACCTTCTTCGGTGTCACGAACCATGGCGATCAGGTTGTGCATTTGATTGTTTTGCTTTTTGAGTTGCTCTATCTGAACTGCGATCTCTACAGTGTTTGTTTCTTTGTTGTTGATATAGAAATAAAAAGAAGCATACACCGCAATGGCGATAACCAAATAGAGTGTATAGACCATAAGGAATGTTCGCGTCTTTGATGAATGCATGGTTAAAACGCCCCTTTTATCTGAATGCTAAACTGAATATCTTCTTCTTTGGCCAAACTTGAAACAGGTAGTTCAATCTCTTCAAAAAGTGTATCGGTCTCAAGAGCGCGTTTAAAGTCAAGTAGCGCATCGCGCGTTGCCGCAACTCCTCCCACAGAAAGCAATGAGTTTCCTTGATTCCCACGGGAATAAGAAATGTTCGTGATACTCACTTCGTCTTGTTTGTGTGAGGACATGGTGTCGATCAGTGCAAAAACCGGCTCTTTGTCTTCTGTTCTGGTCAGATTTATAAGACGTTCTTTTGTCTCACGAAGTTGTGTGTTGATCGCTTCACGCTCAACGCTCTCCGATGAACTCTCTAGAATTGCAAGCTCCTGCTCGGCCACCCGTTCTTGTGTTGAGGCAAAAAAGTATGAGGGGAGCAAAAGCACAACACCGATAAAGATCGCAATGGAAATGAGAAGAATGTAAGCGGAGGCAAGTCGAAATTTATATTCTCGCTCAACTGAAGTTCGGTGTTCTGGTGGCAATAAATTGATCATGTTACTCGGTTCCTTTAAGCGCAAGTCCGATTGTTGTTGCAAATGCAAGTGAGTGTGGTTGTTCGATGTCCGGAATAACGTCATTTAGAGAAAAGGTATTTGCCCACACATTTGCAACATCAACAACTACGTTCATATTTGATGCAATGTACTCAGAAAGCCCGGCGAGATTGGCACTTCCCCCACAGAGTATGATCTTGTCGATCTTCTGGTGTTGTCGTTCATTTTCCCCTTGGTGTGTATTCCAATAGGTGTAGTGTCGGCTGATCTCGTCGCGAAGAATTGAAACAGTCGTTACAAGCGTTTCAAGGAGTTCTGTGTTCTCTTTGTAACGCGCAAAGCCTTTTTCATTCTTGATCTCATCAGCTTCTTCTTTTGTCACTCCGAAATGTTTCTGCACTGCACGTGTGAGTATGTTCCCTCCAACGGCAACAGTGGAAGTAAATCGTAGTACCTCCTCGCTAACAATGGCTATTCCGGTGCGCATTTTTCCAAAATCAACGATCATGTAGGTACCGCTGTGATTGTTGGGGATGACGGCACGGGCAAGTGATTGAGCCTCGATCTCAAAGGAAAGCGGTTGGAGTCCTGCGGCACGAAACGCTTCTACGTAATGGGCAACAATCTCGTATGGAAAGGCTGTTATGTTAAGTGTGATCTCAGAAGCATTTGAGTCGTGCACTTGTTCGTAGTCAAATACCAGATCACGTGAAGAAATGGGTACGTTTTCTTCCAACTTAAACTCTAAGAGGGTCTGGAGTTGCTCTGTGCTGATGGGTTCGTTTGGAATCGTTGTTTGGAACAGATAGGCTTGCTCTTCGGGAAGAGAACCATTTACATACGTAATACCGTGTTCTTTTCGAAGTTGAGAGAGAACTTCTGCGAGCTTTTCGGGGTTCTCAATTTTTCCGGCGCTGATGATGCCTGAATCAATCGGGTATGAGCCACGATTCTTTATCATCTTTCCATGTTTCCCTTCCTGCAAAGACAAAAAACGTACTGAATTATCAGTAATATCCACCCCGGTTGCAGGCATGGTCAAAAACTGTGGAGGTGGAAACATTTTCAACAGTCCCTCACCAAAAAAACGTCCCGTTTTAACTCTCATGTTGTTACCACTATTATACCTTAGCGGTTCGAAATGCGGAGCGTTCTCTGTAGAGAATCAAGAAAAAACAGAGAGGGCAAACACACGAGTGGATGTGTTATGAGTCGAGGTGTTAGGTGACCAATGTTCCTGCTGGGATCGCGTCATTCGGTTCAAGAAGAGAAAAATGTCCGTCATCATCACTGACTGCAAAGAGCATTCCCTTGCTTTCAAGTCCGAAGATCGTTCTGGGCTCCAAGTTTGTTACAAAGGTACATTTTCGCCCTGCAAGTTCTTGAATATCATCAAAAAAAGGTGCGATTCCGGAAATGATCTGTCGTGGCTCTTTTTCTCCAAGATCAACTGCAAGCTTAAGTAGCTTATCAGCTTCCTCTACCCGCTCAACGGAGATGATCTTTCCAATTTTTATCTCCACTTTTTTAAAATCTTCGTAGGTGATCATATAGTAATGTTTTAATAATTGATATTTGGTGCCTGATAATTTATTCTTTGTTATTTCTTGTTCTTCAACTTGTCCAGATAACTTTGCAAAATGATCGTTGCCGCACTCGCATCACTCTTTGGCAACTCCTCCTGACCACGCATTGCCGCCTGAGAGGTATATAATTCGCTTTCATAATGGACTGGAATGCCGTGCTCTTCAAGTTTTTCTTTAAATGTTGCGATTCTTTTCATTATTGGATTGTCAGCTCCGTAAAAATCCTTTGACTCGCCGAGCACTACCGAACCTATCCGTTCATTATGGATTATCCGCAAAATGTCCTCAACAAGATAGTTTGTATTAATGAGCGTGTCCTTTGGAAAGGCCATGATCCCCTCTTCATCTGAGATAGCAACACCGACATTTTTGCTTCCGTAATCAATTCCCAAAAATTTCATACGGTAAGCATAGCATAATTTACTTTTGGAGATCATTTTGCTAGCATTCATCACGGTGGGTTGGCTGAGTGGTCGAAGGCGGCGGTCTTGAAAACCGTTGAGGGTTTACGCTCTCCGTGGGTTCGAATCCCACACCCACCGCCAGTTAGAGCTAGCTCTACGTACGTCAAATCAGACGTACGTAGGACGCTCTAGATACATAGGTATAATGAGACTATGTCAGATCGCAAAAAACCAAAAACAATATCAGAGGATTTTGTAAAGAATGCGATCATTAAATATTTGTCTCGAAATGAATGGGGCACCAACTTACAATTTGGTGGTCTTCGTGAACGTGGTGTAGATATAAAAGTACGACACAACCGTTACTCCCGATACTTCTTGATTGAATGCAAGGGACAAGGTATTGGCCGTGGTTCCAATGAAGTTGCCTTTGTCTATTCTCTCGGACAAATTATTTCTCGCATGAACACCAGTGGTAAAACACGGTATTACTACGGTTTAGGACTTCCAGAAAAAGCGGCAAAGATTGCACTACGACGACTACCATGGCAAGTTGCGAAGAAGCTGTTACTTTATGTCTTCTCAGTGACCAGTAGTGGAACGGTTACCCAATACTCATGGCAAGATTTGAGAAAGAAACAAGAAGCCTCTAAGAAAAAGAAGAAATAGGTACTCTTTACGGTTACCAACAGTACCTGTCTCTAACTATAGCTATATCTCTGTCATTCATTACCTCATGGATGACATTGAGAAAGTTATACAACAAGCAAGGAACATTCAGTTTTCTGAAAAGCATGAGCATCTTTATGCGAACAGACTCTCTGATCTACCTGCATCAAAAGACGCGATGAAACAGTCACTCAAGGGGCGTATACGACTACTTTGCGGCGCATACATATCACTTGCAAGCTATGTACATGATGAAGATTTTAAATTACTGATTACAGGAAGTCAGAGACAGAAGAGAAAAGTATACAAGCGAGTACTAAAAGAGGTTGAGCGAAACAGAGAGGAGATAAAAGTGTTTGATCCTTTAGATTAAGGAAATCTTTTTATTCTTTAGCACAATAGTATTTTTGAAACATGTGAGCAGTTCTCGTTTTTCTTCAATCTCTCCTTCTTTCAGAATGAATTGTGCGTAATTTCGTATATCAATATCTTCGACACTGACTTTGTAATCTGTACCACTTACTGCCCGTTGAAACTTTTTGAATCGTTTTACTTCTGCCTTTATTTTATCCTGCATTGGCATGTCTTTAAGATTTATTTCAGCAAAATGTTCTTGTAGCTGTTCCACAAGGCTCACCTCATTGAGGTAACCACACTTACAATTTTTATCCCGCGCCTTTGTACAGCCGTAGTACACATGCCGATTAAAACCACCGTTTTTAAGTCTTTTGAACTTCTCATCTGCACTAATACCAGATCCACATAGTCCACATTTCATGAGCCGAGTGAATGCAAACTCCTTACCTTCGTTTCGAATGGAATTACTCTTTACCTGCGCTTGGACTGCATCAAATAACTCCTTTGTAATAATTGGAACATGTTTACCGTCATACCAATTACCACTATTTTTAGGATACTCAAATCGTCCGTAGTAAAAGTGATTACTTAATATCACGTAAATATTTCCAAGACTTAGATGCTTCTTTCCTGTTGCTGTTCTGTAATTCAAATCAAACTTAAGCCAATGATAGAGTTTTCGTCCTGACCACTTTTCGTAAGCAACTTTCTCAAACATTTGTTTAATAACTGGTGCGCGTTCAGGGTCTACACGAACCTGACACTTTCTATCGGCTCTTTTTTCATTCAAATACCCTGTTGGAGCAACACCGGGTTTCAGTCCCATTTCACATCGTGTACGTAACCCTCGTTTTACGTTGATACTTTTGTTATCGTTCTCTAACTTTGCCTGACTACAGAGAATCATGAGAAGAAACTTTTCACTTGGTGAGTTTGTAAACGTTTGTCCATATGTTCTAATCTCAATTAGGTGTTTTTCATCCATGAGATCAACAATTGATCCGAGGTCACCAGCGTTTCGACTTAAACGATCAGGTGCCCACGTAAGAATGCCATTGAACTTATCGTTACGTATATCTTCGAGTAGTTCTTGAAACACGGGTCGTTGGCCTGAATCTTTTGCAGAGTGTGCTTCTCGTCGTATGTCTACGACATCGAGATTTTCTTTCTCCGCGATCGCAAGCATTTCTTTTACTTGCGACTCAATTGAGAGCTGTTGTTGTTCGTCTGATTCAGTTGATTTGCGAGAATACAGACAGTACTTCAATTTGATATCGATATCCATATGTAATTAATGCCAGAGCACTTAGAGCTTGCTAAGCCTATGCAGAACAATGGATTCGTCGCCTACTCGCACAAGTCTTAGCAAAGGTAGTGGTTTGCGATACAATGGTCAGGTGGCTTGAAATGTTGCCACAAAGAATAATTAGATACAGCCTAACCCTTATGGTTGCATAAGGTATGGCGAAAAACCCGGTTGAGATTCTGCCTTTGTCATACAAAGGTATATGCCTCTGTCGGGTTATCCGGTCGAGGTCTTTTTTATTTATCATTCATCCAAAACCACAACTTATTCTGTAAATCTTCAGATAGCCTATGAGTGTTTGCATGAGACAGTAACCCGAGGTAAGAGTGCAATGTTTGGTGAACTGTCTCCTCACATATCTCACTTGTTCGATACTCTTCTGCTCGGTTATGCAACTTTCGCGTCAACCGTCGCTTGGTTTTTGTTCTCAGCAGTGTGTGGTGTGGCCTGATGATATACCCAAGAAAATCAATACCACGATTCAGTTTTCGAACTTCAACTTTATGTGGGTGTAGTTCAAGATGTAGTTTTTCTTTTAGGAACAATTCTATCTCTTGTAGTAAATCATCAAAGATATCTTTCCTGTCAGTAAGAATGACAAAATCATCAGTGTATCTCACATAATATTTGACTTTTAACTCATGCTTTATGAATTGATCAAACTCATTCATGTGCACGTTAGCAAATAGCTGAGAGGTGAGATTTCCAATAGGAAGACCTCGTTTATCAAACAGCTCACCAGAGGCAGTAAAACTACTGATTATCTCCTGAAGCAACCAAGTCACGTCATTGTCCCGAACTTTATTACTAAGTAAATGTAAAAGAACAGAATGGTCAACGCTATCAAAAAACTTCTTTATGTCACACTTTAACGCAAAACATGGCCTCGTATAGTTTTGACTAACTTTTCTTGTCATGTCTGCAAGAACCGCGACACCCTTATGGTTTCCTTTACCGATTCGACAGGAAAAGGAAGTGGGTATAAACGTCGGTTCAAACAAATCATTTAAAACTCTAAAAACAGCATGATGAACAACTCTGTCCCGCACAGTCGCCTTGTGTATATGACGAACTTTTGGATCCCGGATGTAGAAACCGAAATAAGGTCCATGTCGATATTTTTTACTCTTCAAGCCATGATGTAGCTGAAAAATGTTCTGCTCAAGGTAGAATTCAAACTTTGCTACATCTGGTTTGTTGCGCTTTCCTTTCTTAAATTTTTCCCAAGACAAAAAGAGATTCTCAGGAGAAATAACTTTATTAAATAAATCTTTATAAACAATCATGAATGAATTCGATATACCACTATTTAAAAAGTCATATGACTTATATAAAATTCTCCACGAGTACTACCATATAATCCCGAAAAAAGATCGCTTTACTACGTTTGAACGGTCTGAGAATGTGCTACTTGAAGTTATCTCTGGTCTTTTCAAAGCCAGTACACAACCAAAGAAAGAAAAGTTAGAAACGCTTGAACAAATTAGTGTTGATCTTAATCTGTTTCGTGTGTTTATACGATTAATGAAGGATACGAAGGCACTTGATAATAAAAAGTACACAGTCCTTCAGAGTGAGGTTGATGAGATTGGACGCATGCTTGGTGGTTGGATACGTTCACTTAAAAACGATTAACACAAAAGACACCTTGCGGTGTCTTTTGTGTTGGAGAAACTTCGGAACGAACGCCGAGGCCGACCCATAGTTCTGATTGGCATTGTCGTACCAGTTCGTGTCGAACTTGACCTTGCCGTCGTTGAAGTTGAAGTACGGGGCGCGAGCGAAGCGATCATCGGCAACCGGATAATTGTTTTCATCCATCCGTGTCACCAGAGCTTGAACATCGTCCCTACTGGCAATAGAGAATGCTCTTACTCCTGAATTTTATATGGAAGCATCCATCTAAGACGGAATCTTCACCAGACAAAAACAAGCAGTGTCTCCTCAATAGCAACACTCTTTTAGAAACCGTAATCTCCAAAACCCTGGTCGCTTTTCTCTTTTTTGAAGAGAGAGTTCGGCGACAGTAATCCTTGAACTACTGTTCATGAGCCTAATCTCACT
>JANQMM010000011.1 GCA_028280145.1 Minisyncoccota bacterium
TCTGTCTCATGTAGCAATTGACGGTAGATCGTTGCTCCGCCAACGACATAAACCACCTCGTTATCTCGCTTCTTTGCCTCAGCAAGTGCTTCAAGCGGATCAAGACATACCACGCAATCGTCGGGACTATATTCTTGATTTCGGGTAACGATGATGTTTGTTCTCTCCGGCAACGGGCGCCCTTTTGGAAATGTTTCGAACGTCTTTCTCCCTACGATGATCGGATGACCTGTTGTCATTGTCTTGAATCGTCGCAGATCTTTTTTGATCCAGTACAATAATGAGCCGTCTTCTCTTCCGATTGCTCGAGTGTGTTGTTCAATACAGGCAATAGCCACAATTTTGGTCATAAGGGTGTCCTGTGCTCGGGTTCGCGATACGGGTCTGCGTTCATGATACGTATCATCTTGATATTTGCAAGAATATGGAGAGTTTTTCGAGGTTTATTTCCAGGCGGAAGTACAACACAACTTCGAAACAAATGAAAGTATTTCCTATGCTAGACTTCTTCTAGATTGCAGTAATCGTGCTTTGGAGGTGCGCCATGCATCAATATCTCAATTTGCTCAAGTATGTCAGGGAAAATGGTCACGACAAGAAGGACCGAACCGGAACAGGCACGAAAAGTTGTTTCGGGCGGCAGTGCAGATATGATCTGCAAGACGGGTTTCCACTTGTCACAACCAAGAGAGTTGCAATACGTCTCATCATTCATGAGCTCCTCTGGTTTCTTGCAGGAGACACCAACATTGGCTACCTGAAGGAACACAATGTCAGGATTTGGAACGAATGGGCAGATGAAAATGGCGATCTTGGTCCTGTCTATGGCGCACAATGGAGAAGCTGGATGGACAAACGAGGATGCGCAACGGATCAGATCAAAACCGTCATGGAGTCTCTTGCAAATGACCCTGATTCTCGCAGGCACATCGTTTCAGCATGGAACGTTGGTGATCTTCCTCTCATGGCCCTTCCCCCGTGCCATTGTCTCTTTCAGTTTTACGTGGCAGACAATAGACTCTCTTGCCAACTTTACCAAAGAAGCGCTGATTTGTTTCTGGGTGTTCCTTTCAACATCGCCTCATACGCACTTCTCACCCATATGATAGCTCATGTGCTCGGATACGATGTCGGCGAATTTGTTCACACTTTCGGTGACGCACACATCTATACCAACCACTTTCCACAGGTGGAAGAGCAACTGAAGCGTGAACCGCGCGCTTTGCCACAGCTTGAGATCATTCGGGATGTCGAGAGTATTGACGACTTTCGAATTGACGACTTCGAACTGACCGGCTACAATCCACATCCCACACTCCCCGGAAAGGTCGCTGTCTAGGCGAGTCCCCAATGGAAGGCCCCGACCGGGGCCTTCTTTTTTTATTTCGGCACCTATGGTATCACTAGAACAGTTTCGAACTTTCAATGCTTGTATTTGGAGACTGTTATGTCAAGCAAAGGTGTATTCCCCGACCACATGCTGGCTCAGATCATAGAAGCATGGTCATGGGGCATTCCAAAAAACAACATCAATCCGGCTTCAGTCGATCTCCCGCTTTCCGGTGAAATGTACCGACTTGAGTCAATTTTCATGCCGCGCAGGGGTGAAACGATACGAGACATTCTTGAGGCTCCGGGTGTAAACCCGTCTCCGGTGTCATTCGATCAGCCACTTGCCGTTGGCGTCAACTATATCATCCGGGTTGATGGAAACATCACACTCCCGAAGACGGTATATGGCTACATCAATCCGAAATCCTCGACGGGGCGGAATAACCTGTTCAGTCGGGTGGTGGCCGATGGAGTCAGTCACTATGACGCGCTGACCCCTGAAGGCTGGAGTGGTGAAGCGTGGATTCTGGCAAGACCCGACAGTTACCCCGTAAGACTTTCCAGAGGAGAAAGATTGAGCCAGGTTCGGCTGTTTGACGGTTATGCAAGATTGTCTCGCTCTGAAGTTGAATTGGAGTTTGCGAATAATCGTTTGCTCTATGACCGCAACAGGGCAATTCCTTTTGGAGAGGCCGAAGTCGAATCCAACGGGTCTGTCTTTCTCACCCTCAACTTTGATCGGCCCGGCTGGGTCTGTCACAACGCGACGTCTGTGGTCGACTTTGGCAAGATCAAGGGCCATCGAAGAGGGGACTGGTACGCTCCTGTTGAGGTGAGAAATGGTGCGTTGTATTTGAAAAAGGATCATTTCTACATACTTTGCACGCATGAATTTGTACGCGTACCCCCACACCTCTCAGCTGAACTTCGACCGATTGACCCGCGTTTTGGGGAGTTTCGTGCTCATGCCGCAGGTTACATTGATCCTGGCTGGGGATGGGGCGTAAGCGGGAGAAAAAGAGGACAACGGATCACACTTGAGGTCATTCCTCGAGAGGACTTGGTCATCAGACCAAGGCAAGTGATCGCAAAGCTGCGGTATGAACGGATGAAGTCGCCTCCGAAGCGGCATTATCACGATCTTGCGAGTTCAAATTATCGCAAAACAGCGTCCGTCTCACTCTCCAAGCATTTCAAATGAGAACGCTAGCCCGCAAATTCAAAGGAAGGAATTTGCGGGCTGTCTTCTTTCGATACTTTTGATAAAATCAGAAACAATGACACTACGTCTGCGGATAAAACGCCTTGAAAAAGATGCAAAGATCCCGGATCAACCATATGCGGGTGACGCTGGCTTTGATCTCTATGCTTTGGAAAATGTAGCACTTGAACCGGGAGTGCGCACGGGAGTGCGCACCGGGATTTCGATGGCAATTCCGGAAGGTTACGTAGGACTTATTTGGGATAAAAGTGGCGTATCCATAAAGAAAGGACAAAAAACACTTGCCGGTGTGGTCGATTCGGGTTACAGAGGTGAGGTTCTTGTCGGCATGGTGAATCTATCTGATGAAACATATACGTTCAAAAAAGGGGACAAGGTAGCACAGATGCTTATACAAAAAGTGGAATCAATTCATATTGAAGAAGTCGATGAGCTTGATGATACTGAGCGCGGAGAGAAAGGTTTTGGAAGTTCGGGCAAGTGATCTAAATAGAGATACAACACGACCAATCGTCAACGGTTTGGTTTGCGACGTACAATCCGATCAATTGGAGCGGGCAACTGGTGTGTTTGTATAAACTTATCTATACTAGGCGTATGCAGATTGCGGAGAAAATAAAAAATGTGATTGATGACGCACTTAAGGAACTCGATATTACCGCTCGGGACATTTTGCTTGAACACCCGACAGAGCTTTCGCACGGCGACTATTCAACAAGTGTTGCCATGATCGCGGCAAAAGGTGCCAAGCAGGACCCTCGAAAACTCGCAGTGCAAATTGTCGAACACCTTGCAGGAAAAGAGGATGAGGACATTGAACGTATTGAAGTTGCAGGTCCTGGGTTCATTAATTTTCACCTCTCGAAGAGTTTCTATAAGAATACGCTCAACGAAATCCTCAAAGAAAAAGACAATTTTGGGAAAAACGAAAGCCTTGTCGGAAAAAAGATCATGGTTGAATATACCGATCCAAATCCGTTCAAGGCATTTCATATTGGACACCTCATGAGCAATACAATTGGTGAGTCTATTTCGCGAATCATTGCATTTTCAGGAGCTGAGGTGAAACGCGCAAATTACCAGGGCGATGTGGGGCCTCATGTTGCAATGGCAGTCTGGGCGCTTCAGGAGGGTAGGGGTTCGCTTGATACGCCGGAAGGCCTCGGCAAAGCATATGCTCATGGCGCAAAAATGTACAAAGAGGGCAAGCAGGAGGAGATCGATGCGATCAATCGAGCTATTTATAAGCAGGATGATAAGAGTATCAATGCGATCTATGAAAAAGGCCGCATCGTATCACTCGACTATTTTGAAACGCTTTATAAAATGCTTGGCACCACATTTGACTACTCTTTTTTTGAATCGGAAACTGCACAAAACGGATCTGAGATCGTTAAGCGCCATGTCGGGAAGGTGTTTGAAGAAAGTGACGGCGCCATTGTTTTTAAGGGCGAGAAATATAACAACAAGTTGCACACACGCGTATTTATCAATTCACAAGGCTTTCCAACCTATGAAGCAAAAGAAATCGGACTGGCATATGCAAAAAGCGACGTGTTTGACTTCGACACTTCCATCACAATTACTGGAAATGAGATTGATGCGTACTTTGAAGTGGTGAAGACTGCTCTTGGAGAGATCGACAAAACACTTGCACAAAAGATACGACACGTATCACACGGCATGATGAAACTTCCTTCGGGGAAAATGTCGTCACGTACCGGTGATGTGGTTACTGCCGAAGCACTTATTAATGAAGTGCAAAAGGCAGTGCTTGAGATCGAAACAGAACGAGAGATCAAAGACAAGGAAAAAAATGCGGAAATAATCGCGATTGCAGCACTTAAATATATGATCCTGCGACAAGCAACACATAAAGACATTATTTATGACCTTAAACGCTCACTTTCATTTGAAGGTGACTCAGGTCCGTATTTGCAGTACGCCTATACTCGCGCTACTTCGGTTCTGGAAAAAACGAATAAAAAAGATATCCAGGAAGTATACGAAAATAGAAAAGAAACAACTCTGTTGGAGAAGCACATATATCGATTCCCCGAAGTTGTTGCAGAAGCCAGGGAGAGACTCGAACCGCATCATGTGACCACGTACGCAACAGAACTTGCCGGCGCTTTTAATAGTTTTTATGCACGCGAAAAGATCATTGCCGGGGAAAATGAAGCATACAATCTTGCACTAACCCGCGCAGTTCAGATAATCCTAAAAAACAGCCTTCACCTTCTTGGCATCAATGCTCCCAAGCGGATGTAACATCTTACGAAATAACTTTTTCTAAGAGTTTTTTGCTTCAGATATCCACTCGATGTAAAGGACATTTGTACTGTTCCTATTATAATTAGGGCAGTAAGGAGGTGCGCCATGGATGTTGAAACTGCCTTTATGGTGTGGGGGTACACTCCGATCAGTAACGAGGAGGATGCGGCAGAGCTTGTAAACAAAGCTTCCTTTCCTTTTAAGGTTGGTTATCAAATGACCAACGGAAGCATTGTGTACGCAGGTAGCTTTGCGCCATCGTCTCGAGAAGACGCACTTGAGTGCATTTGTTTTTTTCTCATGCAAAACCCGGGAATGCTGATCGGTGTAGAAACGGAGCGAATTGATCAAGGGAAGCCGCCCGCGTGAGCGGGCGTTCTTTAATCTTTATAAAAGCCTTATATAAAGCCATTTTCAAAGACATACGTTGAGTTGTACACAACTTATTTGACAACTCGTCAATTGGGGAGACATAATGAAATCAGGTGATCCGCAATGTCACAGGAGGTTGTTATGCAAATTTCACCTCAAGGAGCTAGTGTTACGGCAACTGAAGACGAGGTTCCTGCTGCCGGATACATTGTCGGCTGGCCCGTTCATCTTCGTATACAAGGAGAGTGCGGGCGATACGTAGGTCCCGTGTCCATAGGGTACCTGGACCAAAGCCTCAACTCGTTAGGCTTGTATCCGGGAGCCAAGATCGTCGTTCGTCACGCTAACTAGCATCCGAACCCCACTGCGAGAAGTCCCTGCAACTCAGGGACTTTTTGCCTTTAAAAAGACACGTACCCAAATATATTCGAGTTGTCCACTGCTGTCCTATAGAAATTGTCTGACTTTGGTGCGTATAATGTGGATAGGTCTCGGCGAAAAGTGGGGTGTATCATGTTACACATATGCAGTACTCACAAACCGCGAGTCGTCAGATCAGTGGATCAACTTCCCGCCATTCTCCCAGAACACCATCTGGTGCTTCAACCAAGCGAGCATGAGGAACGCGAGCCACCAAGGTATCGTGCTGACGACGAAGAAGAAGCCAGGGGTGCTCTAGAGCAACTCTTGGCAAGAAGTTCAGAGGTCTTGTGCTTCCAGGAAGCGAATCTCGGATGGACTCCGGATCCGATTCATGGCTAGTTTGTGGCCGATGATTGCGCAATGTTTTTGAGGGGTTCCCGGTCTTGTTGACCGGGTTTTCTCATGTATCAACGGTATGCCAAAGAATCATTGCTGCATAGGTTCGATATGGTGACCATTTGTTTGCAATTCTTTCTGCCTCTTGCTCTGTAGGCTTTCTTTTCAGGCTATAGATCTTCTGGATACCCTTTTGCAATCCCAGGTCTTTTGGTGAAAATATATCTTCACGCGCAAGCGAGAACATCAAGAACATCTCACAGGTCCATGGACCAACCCCCTTTACTTGAAGCAGCATATCTTTCACTTCGTCGTCTGTCTTTTTATGAATATTGTGGTACGTAATTTTCTTCTCGAGCACCTTTTCTGCATGGTCAAGAAGTGCTCTTGCTTTTGCATATGACATGCCAACACCTCGCAGGTCATGTTCGCTAAACTCGATTAACTTTTTTGGCGATACATATTTACGTGGAAATAATCCTTCAAACCGATCGTAAATACTCCTTGCTACTTTTCCTGAAAGTTGTTGTCCGACGATCGAGCGACATAGTGACTGAAATAGTTGAGCAGGTGTTTTTTCTTTTGTATTAACCGAAAACAAACGAATATCTGCATCAATTGCCGCAAAAAGCTTTGGGTCGACTCGACGGAAGTGTGCGATTACTTTTTGCTTCATACTTTCGATCTCAGATGCTATAGTAACCCTATTCTACACGAAGTCTTGCAGGAAAATGTCGAAGGAAAAAAACGAAAAGAAAGTACCGGAAGTGGTAAAAAGAGAGGAAGAGGTTCTTAGGTTCTGGCAAAAAGAAGGAATTTTTGAAAAAACACTTGAAAAAGACGCACCAGAAGGGGAGTTTGTCTTCTATGACGGACCCCCGTTTGCAACAGGCTTACCTCACTCAGGAAGTCTTTTAAGTTCGGTAATAAAGGATGTTATTCCACGCTATAAGACAATGCGTGGTTTTCGTGTTCGTAGACGTTGGGGTTGGGATTGTCACGGTCTTCCAATTGAGAACATGATCGAAAAAGAGCTCGGGCTTAAGACCAAAAAGGATATTGAGAAGATAGGTATAAAACGCTTTAACCAGGCGTGTCGAGATGCCGTGGTTCGCTGTGAAGAGGGGTGGCGAGACTATGTGAACCGTATCGGGCGCTGGGTGGATTTTGATAATTCATTTAAGACAATGGACAATTCATTTATCGAAAGTGTATGGTGGGCACTCGGCAGACTCAATAAAAAAAAGCTGCTCTATGAAGGGAAAAAAGTGCTTCTATATTGTCCGCATTGCGAGACGCCGCTTGCCAAAGCCGAGATCGCACAAGACAATAGCTACAAAGACGTTACGGAAGAAGCAATTACGGTGAAGTTTAAAGTGATCAATCCAAAGAAATACAGCCTTCCGGAAAACACCCATATGCTTGCCTGGACCACAACTCCATGGACGATTCCTGCAAACACTGCACTTGCTGTGGGCGCCGACATTGACTACGGGCTTTATGATAAAGAAGGCACTACTTATGTAATGGGAAAAGAATCTGCAGAAGGGTACGATTTTTTAAGTGACGCCAAGCTCATAGAAACACGTAAAGGTAAAGAGTTTGTTGGTATTACATATGAACCTCCTTACAAGATAGAAGCGGCGCAATCACATAAGGGCAAGAAATTCGAAGTCTTTCTTGAAGACTATGTGTCAGTTGAGGACGGAACGGGTATTGTGCATTCCGGGACAATTTATGGTGAGGAAGACTTTGCTCTCATTCAAAGAGAAGGGCTTCCGATGCTT
Source organism: Minisyncoccota bacterium (assembly GCA_028280145.1). Lineage (GTDB taxonomy): Bacteria > Patescibacteriota > Minisyncoccia > Phycocordibacterales > JACZSL01 > JANQMM01. The sequence continues at coordinate 7,747 of JANQMM010000011.1, forward strand.
CAACTTCTTGACGAGAGTGGTCATTACAATGATCTTGTGCCGGAGTATCTGCAAGGTCTCTTCATAAAGAAGGCGGAAAAAGTCATTAAGGATGATCTGGAAAAGCGCAAACTCCTTTTTGAAAAGAAGAACAATACACACTCGTATCCACATTGCCACAGATGCGATACCGCACTTTTATACAATGCACTTTCGTCTTGGTTTATCGATGTGCAGGCAATAAAAGATAAACTCATCGCTTCAAATGAGGAAATTTACTGGTTCCCGGGACACCTCAAACACGGACGGTTTCTTCACACAATCGAGAGCGCACCTGATTGGACAATCTCACGAAATCGTTATTGGGCGGCACCGATCCCTGTTTGGAAAAATAAAGATGGGAAACAGTTTTTTGTGGATTCAGTTGAGGCCATGCAGGAGTACGTTAAGAAATCCGGCAACAATTACTTCATCATTCGCCACGGCGAATCAGAATTGAACACGAAAGGAATTCTGAATGCAGAACTTGGTGTTAAGAATCAGCTGACAGAAAAAGGGAAAAAACAGGTCGAAGAAGCTGTAAAAGAGCTTAAGGGACATAAGATTGATCTTGTCTACTACTCACCACTTCAGCGGACAACTGAAACAGCAGAACTCATTTGCAAGGGTCTTGGTCTTGATAAGAGCAACATGGTGGTTGATGAGCGAATTAGAGAGATTGCTTTTGGTGAATACGAGCAACAACATGTAGATGCATATCACGCACAGTATAAAAATGGCCATGATCGACTCACCAAAACACCGGAAGGTGGCGAGAATTGGAACGATGTGCGCATGCGCGTTGGAGATTTTTTGTATGACATCGAGAAAAAAAACAAAAACAAGAACATATTGATCGTTGCGCATAACGGTGTGCATCAAATGTTCCAGGCAGTTGCAAATGGTTTGGATGCAAAAGTAACCGGTGAGAAAATTGGCAATGACAGCCTGGATTTAAAAAAAGCGGAAATCCGAAAAATTAATTTTGTGCCGCTTCCGCATAATGATTTATACGAACTCGATCTGCACCGCCCGTATATTGACGAGATAGAGCTTTTTGATGAGAAGGGTGAACGGCTTGTACGTGTGCCCGAAGTGATCGATGGGTGGGTTGAAAGTAGCTCTATGCCGTTTGCTGAATATCACTATCCCTTCGAAAATAAGAAGAAATTTGAAAAAAGACGACCGGGTGACTTTATCGCTGAGTATATTGGACAGACACGAACGTGGTTTTACTATCTTCACGTGATGAGCAATGCGCTCTTTGGTGGTCCGGCATTTAAGAACGTGATCACGACCGGAAATGTACTTGCCGAAGACGGTAGTAAGATGTCCAAGTCAAAGAAGAATTATACCGATCCGCTTATATTGGTGAACCAATTTGGCGCTGATGCGTTTCGATATTATCTGATGCGCAGTGTGGTAATGCAGGCGGAGGACGTACGTTTTACAGACGAAGATATTAAAGAGATCCAAAATCGTATTATCAATATTTTGTTTAATGTCTACAAGTTTTACTCACTTTACGAGGATCAATACGATGGAAAAACGAAACACACTGACAGTACACACGTGCTTGATCGGTGGATCCTTTCAAAACTCTCACATTTCATCGAAAAGACAACAGAAGGTTTTGAAGAATACAACACGGTAAAGGCGAGCAAGCCGCTTCGAGATTTTGTGAACGATTTTTCAACCTGGTATATTCGCCGATCACGCGATCGCTTCAAAGGCGATGACGAAAAAGACCGACAATATGCACTTGCAACCACCCGATTTGTACTCCAGGAACTTTCAAAAACGATCGCGCCTCTTATGCCGTTTATGGCAGAGTATCTTTACAGTAAGGTGAAGGTGAAGAAGAGCGCGGAAAGTGTGCATCTGGAAAAGTGGCCGGAGAAAGGCGAGAGCGATGAAACTCTCCTAAAAGAAATGCAGAAAGTACGAGACGTAATCTCTCTTGGTCTTAAGGCGCGAGACACTGCTGGTATAAAGGTACGCCAACCGCTTCAATCAGTTACCATTCCAGAAGAGGAGTACGCAGATGAAACAGCTATGCACGATATCGTTAAAGATGAACTCAATGTTAAAGAACTACATATTAAAAAGTGCGAAGATGTCACGGTGGATACCAATCTTACCCCGGAATTGCTCGCGGAAGGGCAATGTAGGGATTTGCTTCGGCACATTCAATCGCTTCGAAAGAAGGCGGGGCTTCAACCGAGTGATGTTGTTATGTTGCGCGTTGAAACAGATGAAAGTGGAAAGGGACTCATCGAACAGTTTAATACTGAATTGAGGCAAACGGCCGGCCTTCAGGATATTTTGTTTGAAAAAGTAAGTGACGCTGATCCGGTCACAATCGGCGAAAGCGCATTTAAACTGAAACTTACTTCTTGAAATAGAAGGGCCGAAGGTCAAGCTTTCGGCCGACTAAGAGCTTAAGTGCTGGGAACTAATTACTAACATGGCACATCACGTTTATCAAACCGAAGCACTTGTTCTAAGAGGTGCGAGTTCCGGTGAATCGGATCGTTTTGTCGATGTGTTCACTCGTGAACTTGGTTTTGTGCGTGCTGTTGCACAAAGCGCACGTAAGGAGCGTTCGAAAATGCGATACAGTCTGCAAGACCACACTCATTTGGATATTTCACTGGTGCGTGGTCGTTTGGTGTGGCGCATTACGGGGACAAGGGAGATACAAAATTTTTACTATGCTTTTGAAGATGAGCCGCAAAAGCGGATACTTCTGGGGAAAATAAATAACCTTTTAAGAAGATTGCTCCATGGCGAGGAGAAAAACGAGGCGCTTTTTGAAAGCGTGCTCGCATTCTTTCTTTTCTTACTGCGGGAGTCGGTCAAAGAAAAAGATGTGCGAAACATCGAATGCCTCATTGTGCTTCGTATTTTGTATCATCTTGGCTACGTTGGCAAAAAAGACGGGCTATTTGAAACGAATGACTTTGACGAAGGGTTACTACGATCAGTGGCAAAGGATCAAAAGGCGATCATAAAAGAGATCAACACAGCCCTGCAGGAAAGCCAGCTGTAACATACATACATGTGTATCCCACTTTCGCCAGAGCGCGTACTTAGGAGTATTTGAGAACCTCCAATTGCTTACGCAAGAACAAAAACTAAGATATAATCTGCTCATATGTCGGAAAAAGAGAGCGGACAGAGTGATCTGCGAGGGGACCACGGGCGTATAGACAGTCTCGAAAGGGATTTATACTCGCGGAAAAAGGACCAAATAGCACAAAGAAAAAGACGAGAGTTACACACCCGGGATTATGGCGTCTCTGATTCATGGGATGACATACCGAAAGAAATACCAGTGAAAAGTAGACGACCATTCATCAAAATCATACTCGCCGCATCAATTGCTTTTTTCGTGATCTCTGCCATCTTTTCAACTTTTTTCTTTTTCAAAGGTGTCAACATTTCACCAAGCAATGTGGTGATTCACGTGGAAGGGCCGGCTTTGGTTGGTGGTGGTGAGGAGTTGGATCTGCAGATCACAATAAAGAACAATAACCCGGTTCCGATAGAGACGGCAGATCTCATTGTTGAATATCCTGACGGCACCCGATCTGCCGCCAACGTTGATATAGAACAGAAACGACACCGTGAAGCGCTTGGAACGGTGAATCCCGGTGAAGAAGTGAGGCGTTCAGTGAGCGCGGTCCTCTTTGGTGAAGAGGGGAGCAATAAGATGATTGATGTTGTGGTGGAGTATCGTGTTCGCGGATCAAATGCAATTTTCAATACAGAATCACAATATGAACTTGCTCTTTCATCTTCACCTCTTTCTCTTGCCATAGATTCTCTTGAGGAGGCCATTTCGGGTCAGGAAGTTTCATTTACCGCGACAGTGAAATCAAACTCGACCAGTGTCGTACAGGATGCAATGCTTACCGTCGAATACCCATTCGGGTTTGAGTTTATTGACGCGTCTGAAGATCCGATCTTTGCAAACAGAACATGGTACCTTGGTGATATCCAACCGGAAGAAGAAGTTGCGTTGACTTTCCGCGGCACTCTGTCCGGACAAGACGGAGAGGAACGCGTATTTCGATTTGTCACAGGACTGCAAAGTGAAGTTGATTCTAATAGGATTGGTGCCGAATTCATCAAGGTCTCGGAATCTTTGTTCATAAAAAGACCTTTTATCACAGCAGATCTCACTGTTAAGGGAGAGAGGAATGATGTGGTCATCGAGAGCGGGGAAGAGGTTCGTGCCGATATCAGTTGGGCGAATAATTTAACAACCCAAATCTTTGACGGCGAGATTGAGGTGCAGATCTCAGGTGACGCATTTGATCGCACAAAAGTAAAAGCGGATTCAGGATTCTTCCGCTCTGTAGACAATAAAGTCATATGGACTCGTGAGACCGACAGTGATCTTGGAACGATTCCGTCGGGGGGTTCGGGCAATGTCAGTTTCACATTTGGTACATTTGGCATTGATTCGGGTCGTCAATTCAACAATCCGGTCATTAATCTTGATGTGACGGTGCGCGGTAAAAGACTCTCGGATGGCTCGGTTCCTGAGGAGATTGTCTCGACTGTCTCAAAAGAGGTAAAGGTACAGACAGATCTGGCAGTAACATCGAAATTGCTGTATAACACGGGACCGTTTACCAACACCGGACCTATTCCTCCAAAAGCAGAACAGGAGACCACCTACACAGTACTCCTCAGTGTACTCAATTCATCAAATGAGATCGCAAACGGGCAGGTGGTGATGACCCTTCCGCCGTATGTTGAATGGGTTGGTGCGATTAGTCCGCTTACGGAAAATGTCACGTTTAGTCCTGTTGGCGGTCGCATCATCTGGAACCTTGATGAAATTGAAGCGGGAGTGGGAACAACGAGATCGCTTCGTGAAGTCGCGTTTCAGATAAGATTTCTCCCGAGTATTTCACAAATTGGGGATACACCAATCTTGGTGAATCGCCAGACGGTTTCCGGATTTGATCGGTTTACCGAAACCCAGATTGAATCATCCCGCGCACCGCTTGATACATTCATTAATGAAGCAGGATTCATCGGAGATAGTGCGGCAAAAGTTACGCCATAACCTAAACTGGCAATTAATGCCATTTCATCTTAGTATGGCTCTATCATGAAAGGAAAAGAGACTGACACAATGGAAAAAATAGTCTCGCTTTGTAAACGGCGGGGCTTTATTTATCAAGGCTCTGAAATTTATGGCGGTCTTGCAGGTACGTGGGATTACGGGCCGCTTGGAGTGGCGCTTAAAAACAACATCAAAAATCTCTGGTGGCGGATGTTTGTTGATGATCGTGAAGATATGTATGGACTGGATGCCGCGCAAATAATGAAAGGAAAAGTCTGGGAAGCAAGCGGACATACGGGAGCAGGGTTTGCTGACCCAATGGTTGAGGATAAAAAAACAAAAAAACGGTATCGCGCCGATCATTTATTGCAGGATATTGGTGTAGACGCTGAAAGCATGACGCTTGAGGAAATTAATGCGGTCATAAAAGAGAAAAATTTGAAAAGCCCTGACGGCAATGAGCTCTCAGAAGCAAAACTATTTAACTTACTCTTTCCTGTTCACATGGGTTCAGTTGCTGATAAAACGTCGGTGGCATACTTGCGTGGAGAGACTGCTCAGGGCATGTTTGTGAATTTTAAGAATATACTTGATTCGTTCCACCCAAAACTTCCATTTGGCATAGGGCAAATAGGGAAGGCGTTTCGAAATGAAATATCGCCACGCGACTTTATTTTTAGAACGCGCGAATTTGAACAAATGGAGATCGAATACTTTGTCCGAGAAACAGACTGGGAAGAATCTTTTGAATATTGGAGAAAAGAAATGCTCAAGTGGATTGAACTTATTGGTCTTGATATGAAAAAGGTTCACGAACTTGATGTGCCTGATGAAGAACGAGCTCATTATTCGAAACGCACGATCGATTTTGAGTATGATTTTCCGTTTGGAGACCGAAAGGAACTTTACGGACTGGCGTACAGAACTGATCACGATCTTGGAGGGCACACCCAGGGCAGTAAGGTTGATTTGTCATATTACGATCAGGATAAAAATGAACGATTCATCCCACATGTCATAGAACCTACATTCGGACTTGATCGAACCATTCTTGCACTTCTTTCAACTGCGTACACTGAAGATGTGATGGGAGGCGATACACGTATTTTCTTAAAGCTAAACCCGCTCATCACTCCTGTTAAGGTCGCGGTATTTCCACTTAAGAAGAACGACAAAAAACTTCAGAAGAAAGCAAGAGAGGTTTATGACATGATCCGGGCAGAGATTCCCGAGGTGATGTATGACGACAATGCAAATGTCGGAAAACGATATCGTCGTCAGGATGAGATCGGTACACCATTTTGTATTACAGTTGATTTTGAAACACTCGAAGGAAAAGACGGACCGAAAGATACGGTAACACTTCGATATAGAGACACAGGAGCACAGGAGCGTGTTTCGATACATGAGTTGCTTGCAACACTGCATGCAAAGTTAAGTACTAAGCGCTAGTCTGAATTAAGCTACCAAGGGCTAATATGCTATGATGTGCGTATGGATAAGGATAAAGTCCTCTCTTTAGAGATAACTACCGGCACAATCATTAAGAGCATTCTCTTTGTGCTTTTGATTGCACTCCTTTTTTACTTAAAAGATCTATTGCTCATCATTTTGACCGCCATTGTCATTGCTTCGGCGATCGAACCTGCTGCAAACTGGTTTCGTAAGTATAAGATCCCGCGCATTCCCGCAGTGCTTATTGTGTACACCATTGTTGTTACGTCTCTCTTTGGTATTTTCTATACCTTTATCCCGGCCATTCTCGATGAGGCGTCGGAATTTTTTGGTGAACTTCCGACATATGCTGAAACGATAAATGTTACCAACCCACTTACCGGAGAACCACTCATTTCGCCCGGGGCTCAGGAGACTGTCGATAAGGTACAAGGTTTTTCTCTCCAAAGCATCATCACTGACCTACAAGCCTCATTTAGAAATACATCGGAAGGCTTCTTTGTGGCCTTGAATGCAGTGTTTGGCGGCATCCTGAGTCTGATCTTGATTGTTGTCTTTTCATTTTATTTTGCGGTACAAGAACACGGCATTGATGATTTTCTGAGGATCGTAACGCCTCTAAAGCATCAGAAGAAGGTCATTGATCTGTGGAAACGCTCGCAATACAAGATCGGCTTATGGATGCAGGGGCAACTTATTCTTGCCCTTGTCATAGGAGTGCTCACGTATCTTGTGCTGACTATTTTTGGCGTGCCATACGCATTGCTTCTTGCTATTTTGGCGGCGGTCTTTGAACTTATCCCTATTTTTGGCCCCATCTTAGCCGCTATTCCGGCTATCATCGTTGCATTTATGACGGGAGGGTTGCAAATGGGTATTATGATAACGCTTCTCTATATCATCATTCAACAGATCGAGAATCACCTCTTGTATCCGCTTGTTGTAAAAAAGGTGGTCGGCGTACCACCACTGCTTGTTATTATTGCGCTCATCATCGGCGCGCAGTTGGCCGGTTTCCTCGGCATTATCCTCTCAGTTCCGGTGGCTGCGGCTCTTCAGGAGCTTGTCTCAGATATTCAAAAAGAGCGTGGAGCGGCGCTACAAAAAGTGGCGGCAAAGACACAGAAAGGGTAATATTTTCCCCATGAGTAAGGTAGTCTATATCACGACCACATTACCCTATGTAAACGCAGACCCGCATATCGGTTTTGCGCTTGAGATTGTGCACGCTGACATATACGCACGTTTTAATCGTCTCGTTGGAAATGAAGTGTTTTTTAATACAGGAACCGACGAGCATGGGCAAAAGATATTTGAAAAAGCTCAGGAAGAGGGAAAAGACCCGCAAGCGTATGTTGATGAGTATGCCACCAGATTTGATAATCTGAAAAGCGTACTTAATCTCAGTTATGATAGCTTTATTCGCACCACTGACGCGCATCACAAGACGGCGGCGCAGGCGTTTTGGAAGCGATGCGAGGAGAACGGAGATATCTATAAAAAACTCTATAAGGTGAAATACTGCGTTGGGTGCGAACTCGAAAAAACAGATTCAGAACTTGAAGACGGAAAGTGTCCGCTCCATCCCAAAAAAGAACTTGAGATTCGAGAAGAGGAAAATTACTTTTTTAGATTTTCGAAGTACCAGGAAAAACTCCTTTCTTTTTATCAAGAAAATCCACATTTTGTGGTTCCGGACTTTCGTTTTAATGAGATCAAGGCTTTTGTTGAGCGCGGGCTTGAAGATTTCAGTATTTCCCGCCTTAAGGAAAAAATGTCGTGGGGGGTGCCGGTACCGGAAGATGCCGAGCATGTCATGTACGTGTGGTTTGATGCGCTTATAAATTATATTTCAGCACCGGGGTGGCCGCACGATATGAAGAATTTTGAAAGACGCTGGCCGGTGATACAGTTTGCAGGCAAAGACAATCTTCGCCAGCAATCAGCAATGTGGCAGGCAATGTTGTTTTCCGCAGGACTTCCGCCCTCAAAGCAAATTGTCATTCATGGATTCATTAATAGCGGAGGACAGAAGATGTCGAAAAGCCTGGGCAATGTGATAAACCCTTTTGATCTTATTGAAGAGTATGGCACTGATGCCGTGCGTTACTATTTCGCGCGCCACGTTCATCCGTTTGAGGATAGTGATTATACAGATGAGAAATTCAAAGAGAATTATACCGCTCATCTTGTAAATGGTCTTGGCAACTTGGTAAGTCGTGTACTTACTATGGCTGAAAGTTATGGTGTGCGCTATGATGGGCCGCTTGATCTGGCAAGTCAAGGCAAGGTTGATACTGAAAGCCTGGAGCATTTCGAGGTGAATAAATATATGGACGAAGTGTGGAAGCTCATTCAAAATGCTGATGGATATATTCAGGAGGAACAGCCATTCAAGAAGATAAAGACTGACAAACCGGCGGCCGTAAAAGATGTACAGTTCCTTCTTGGTGAACTTAACATCATCGCAGAGTTGATTCGACCGGTCATGCCTGAGACCGCAGAGCACATAAAACGCGCGCTTAAAGAGAACAAAAAACCAAATGAGCCTCTTTTCCCCCGGAAATAAGCGTCCAAAATATTTTGACGCACACTCGCATATCTCATTTCCCGAGTACGACCACGATCGGGTGGAGGTATATGATCGTATGCGCATGGCCGCTACACACACCATTACCGTGGGAGTTGACCTGGAAAGCTCTAAAGAGGCGGTGGAGATGGCGAATGGATACGATGGAGTCTATGCGACTATTGGCCTGCACCCCGCTGACAATAAGAAGGAAGTATTTGATCCAAAGGATTACACAGAGCTTGCAGAGAACATTGATGTAGTGGCGATCGGTGAATGTGGCCTCGATTACTATCGTATTGACGAGAAAGACAAAAAGGAAAAAGTGCGACAAGAGAAAGACTTTCGTGCCCAGATAGAGTTTGCTCTGGAACATGATCTGGCATTGATGCTCCATGTGCGTCCAAAATCAGGGACAATGGATGCATACCACGATGTCATCAAGATTTTGAAAGAATACAAGACGTTGTCCGGAGACAAACTTTGTGGAAATGTTCATTTCTTTGTTGGTGATATGGAGGTATCGAAGGAGTTGATTGAGCTTGGATTTACCCTTTCGTTTACCGGCGTGCTTACATTTACGAATGACTACGACGATATTGTAAAAGAAACACCGCTTGATATGATATTGACTGAAACAGATTCGCCGTATGCAACGCCGGTGCCGCATCGTGGCAAGCGCAATGAGCCTATATATGTTGGTGCTGTGGTGAAGAGGATCGCAGAATTAAAAGGACTTAAGGAAAAAGAGGTCGCAAAAGCGGTAGTTGAAAATGTATATCGGGTTTTTGATATTCAAAACTAGACTTCTCTTGCGCCACATTTCTGCCTGTGATACGATGCTTGCCATATGGAAAACACACAAACCGATGAGACGACGAGCTCATCCGAGGACCAAGGTCTTGTGTACGAACTCGCGTTCCATCTGCTCCCCACTGTAAGTGAGGACGAGGGCGCAAAACAAGTCGCAGATCTAAAAGCACTACTCGAAAAAAACAGTGCTACAATTATAAGCGAGGAGGCACTTAAGCCAATGCAGCTTGCCTATACAATGGTCAAAAAATTGGAGGGCAAGAACGTAACATTCGATACATCGCTTTTTGGCGTGATCAAATTTGACTCTGATGTTGCTGCACTTGATGTGCTCAAGGAAGAGCTTGATCTGAGCAAAAATGTACTTCGATTCCTCATTATTAAAACCGTACGAGAGTACGCACCGATTCAGAATAGGCCGGTGTTCCGAGAAGTGAAGCCGCCGGAGGAAGTCACCACACTTTCAAAACCTAAAGTTGAGGAAAAGAAAGAGGACGCGAAACCAATTTCTGAAGAGGAGTTAGACAAGACAATTGAGGAACTTGTCTCAGAATAAAGACATATGTATCTAAACAAAGCATTTGTATTCGGCAATCTCACACGAGATCCCGAAGTACGTTCACTACCCTCGGGGGTGCAAGTTACTAACTTTTCAGTTGCGACCAATCGTGTTTGGAAAGACCAGCAGGGACAAAAACAGGAAAGCGTCGAATTTCACAACGTTGTAGTGTTTGGTCGTCAAGCCGAGACAAGCGCACAGTATTTGAAGAAGGGAAGTTCAGTGCTCATTGAGGGACGCATTCAAACAAGAAGTTGGGAAGCGGATGGTCAGAAGAAATATCGAACAGAGATCGTTGCTGATCGGGTTCAGTTTGGTCCGCGAAGCGGAGGAGCTACCGGTGCGGCACCGACACCTGCAAAGGATGATGCAAAAGAGGCGCTCGATACCATTGAGTATCCTGAAGAAGAAATCAATCCGGATGACATACCGTTTTAGAAAATAGTCACATATAAGATCATGGATAGACATCAAAATACACCAAAAATCCAAATTGCAAATAATGTCAAACACATCGATTATCGCGATGTCGAAACATTAAGATCATTTCTTAACCCGCACGCTCGATTGCTTGGGCGAAAGCGAACAGGACTTTCCGCGTCACACCAGCGAATGGTGGCCCAAGCCGTAAAAAGAGCGCGGTTCATGGGATTCCTTCCATACGTACAGCAATAAAGCAGGATTTTACTCAGAAAAAAGCAAAAAACACCACAACAGTGGTGTTTTTTGCTGGATGTGGTATATCTGTGTGTAGATTTTGGGTCTAATGTACGGAGATGCAGACAATGAGCGATGATGAAAACGAAGTCTCTGAAGACAAAGGAGACAAAAGCGTGATTGAAATTCGTGAAAAGAATTTCAGTTGGGAAGCAAGACGCCGCAATTTATACGGCATTCTCGCATCCGCCACCACAGTTGAGGTGCGTGGTGACAAAGATGAAGTAAAACGAAGAATGGGCCTGATGTTTAGGTCCGGGCCGGAATACGCCAGAATGTTCTTGTTTCTGGTGACGAAGAAGGACACACCACAAAGCGGGTACAGACAACCCGCAGGGTTCCGTCATTCGGAGCGGATCGTGCACACAGAAGAGGAGGGAATAGGTCTCTTTCAATGCCTGACCCTCTGGAATCATCGAGAGTATCGCCTGGACGTGATCAATTTGTCCGGAGATCCGAAAACGGAAAGGGATATCTTCTTGCATCTTCTGCGTTGGGGGAAGGAAGTTGCTCGAATGCGTGGTCATGCGATAAAGGTTGATATACTATGCACTCCAAAGGAAAAGGAGCGCATTGGTCTTCTGGTGGAGCTTGGTTTCACTATGAACATACCGTGGGACCCCCGAAAACAGACAGAAACCGGATCCTTTTTTGTGTACAGTAAGTTCATAGAGCCAAACGGTACAGTAGGTGGAGTCGAATGACACCCATTGTCATTCGGCTCCTTCTGTGGTATAAATTCCGCGGAATTTTTTACACTCCTCTATGAGGGTATGGAGATTGTGATGAGTGCTATCGAATGCAAAGCCTGGAGGTCAATAAACGACAAAAGGGCGGCCAAATTGGCTTCTCTTCTTGGCTTTGATCCCGAAAATCGTGAAGATGTCGGCAGAGTGAAACGGATCTATCATGACATACTCCAGGAATCAAAACTGGTGTTGCTGCATGATAAGGAATTCAATGTCCTTGCAAAACTCCTCTGGCACTTTTCTTTGACGGAAGAGTGCACAACCGCCTACATCAATTCTGTTGATGTCGGCGGTGACTACTCAGAAGGCGGTCTTGCAGAAACACTGATAAGCACGACCGTCAGGAGCATAGAGAACCATCCGTTTTTTGCAGTTGCCGAAAAGAGGGTGATAAGCCTTCTTATCAACAACGGTAAAGAGGCTGTGAGCAGTCTGTTGCAACGGTTGGGTTTCACGCTTCTGAGATCCGCCGAAGACCCCAACGTACCTGATGAGTACTGCAAGACGTATTAGCGCCTTGCACTGATCTTGTAGGGCACTCTGGGATCAAAAACAAAAAATGCCGACCGGCTCGCAAGAGCCTCCGGCATTTTGTGTTTCTCATCAGTTTAGGCTTTTTCCACTCGTTCCGCGTACTCGCCGGTTTCAGTGTTCACGCGTATAACGTCTCCTATTTCTATAAAAAGTGGCGTGTCGACGGTTGCTCCGGTCTCAACGACCACCGGTTTCGAGCCGCCGGAGGACGTGTTTCCTTTGATGCTTGGAGGCGCTTCAACGACCTTGAGATTTACTTTTGCCGGAAGTTCAATGCCAATCACTTCGTCGTCAAACACAAGCGCTTTCACGACAGTATTTTCCCTGAAGAACCTTCGGCTCTCACCAAGTGTTTCTTCGTTAAGGTGAAAGCGATCTTTCGGATTGTCTGCCGCACAAAACCACCACTCTCCTTTATTGTTGTAGAGATACTTGATCTCTCGATCTTCGATGTCAGCCTCTTCGACTTTGTCCGATTGGTGAAATGCTTTTTCAATTGTGGCTCCCGAAACCAGGTTTTTAAGCTTGGTTTGATTAGACGGCTTTTGTCGATTCTTTTTCTTTACCTGTGAGGCGAGCACAATGTATGGCTCACCATCAAGAATGATCACCTTTTTCGGTTTGATATTTATATAATCGATCATAATCAATCATGCCTACCCCCCCGGCCTAGATACGTTCTAGGCCGCACAGATGGCCTAGAACGTATCTAGGCCATTTGAGGTGGTGTTAAGTATACGGTATTTGTGGGGAAGTGTAAAAAAGCAGATATTTGAAAAATGTTTGAAAAAATAGATATGCGGATGGGTGGAACCTCTTTTGCATATAGCGTGACTCCCCCGTGCTATCTGTGGTATTGTTGGCGTATCACATGTTGGTGAGAGATTGCATTTCTCATCAATGTAACTTTATTTGTCCGAGTCTGTTATACAGGGCAAGGAGGTCGAATTTATAGGCATGGTCAATATCCGCCTCGTGACCCCATCCAGCTGGATGGGGCGGGCGAAGACCTCGAGCATGGGATTTCTTGATTACAAGGAGAAAGAGTTTGATTTGGAAGAGATGAAGGATGAAGAGATCCTGGCTCTTTCGATTAAGCACCCACACACCTTTGAGGTTCTTATTGATCGTTACGAGGCCGCGTTTATGCGCAAAGCTCGTTCGATTTTATTTAACGAAGCGGAGGCAGAAGACATTGTTCAAGAGGCATTTACAAAGATATACATCAACGCAAGACGCTATGAAGTAAGGCCTGGAGCAACGTTCAAGTCCTGGGCGTACCGTATCTTGATCAATACAGCCTTTACCCGCTATCAGAAATTGAAAAGAGAAAAAGGTGCTCGTAGCGTAATGGATCCGGAAGTTTTCGAAGCGCTTGGTGATTTCAAGACTCGTGATTTTGAAAAACTTGAGGTATCGGAATATGTTTTTTCTATTCTTTCAAAGATTCCGGAACATCTCGCACGCGCGTTGAAATTGCATATTCTTGAAGGAAGATCACAAGAAGAGGTGGCGAAAATAGAAGGCATAAGTGTCGGTGCCGTGAAAACGCGAGTGCATCGCGCTAAAAAGGCATTTAAGGATATTGATATTGCTTTGATCTAGTTCTTAGGAATACAAAATAAAAATTGAACATCGTGATACTAGGAGCTAAACGCTAATAACCAATGATTAGTATATGAAAGAATCAATCAAACACAGAACAATGCGACGAGTAGTTGCAGTATATTATTTGAGAAAAATCATCAATACGGTGACGCTTCGGGTTGGTATTTTTACACTCATGACACTTGCATTCGGCTCACTTGTTCATGTCGCCGCGGTGTTCAATAACATGCCGCAACTTACCGATATTGGCGCGTTGGTTCATTTCGGCACCACAGCATTCTTCAGCACCGGCATAGCGGTACAAGCAGTTATCTTAACTCTCGGCGTTACTGCACTTTGGCTTGCACGAGATATATTCAAGGCAATCCATATTCCGATCATGAGACATTCTCATGCCTAAAACTATTTTGAAACCTTTTTAGGTGTGGTCAGTTATAAAGGGCACAAGAGACAAAAGAATATATAGAGGGTAATACTCATCCAACCAAATACGGCAAAAAACTCCTTCAAGAAAGGAGTTTTTTGTTAAGATCGAATCTACAGCGCCAGGCGCTTGAGCACTACTTCTCTTTCATTGCTTTTTTGATTTCTTTCGTCAGTTGATTTGCAATTTTTTTGTTCTCTTTAAGGAATGTGCGTGCCGCATCATATCCGCGACCGAGTTTTATCTCACTACTTGCTTCGCCACCGGATGCATAACTGTAAGATGCCCCTGCCTTTGAAATGAGTTCGTATTTCTCACCAAGTGCGAGCAGTTCGCCTTCGTGAGCAATTCCCTCGTTATAGAGCAGGTCGAACTCGGTGCTTTTAAAGGGTGCTGCAACCTTATTTTTCACTACTTTTACACGACAACGTCCTCCGACCACCTCATCTCCTTTCTTGATCTGCGCGATGCGACGAATGTCCAGACGAACGGATGTATAGAATTTGAGTGCTTTTCCGCCGGGAGTCACTTCGGGATTTCCGAACATAACACCGATCTGCATACGGATTTGATTGATGAAGATCACCACGGTTTTACTTTTTGCGGTGATCGCGGTTAGTTTTCGAAGCGCTTGGCTCATGAGGCGCGCTTGTTTTCCGACATGGTGTGCGCCAACATCACCTTCAATTTCATCTTTTGGGGTAAGTGCCGCAACTGAGTCGATAACAATGACATCCAGTTTGCCGCTTCTGACCAGGCTTTCGGTAATTTCAAGAGCTTGTTCTCCGGTATCGGGTTGGGAGAGTAGCAGGTCTTTTGTTTTTACACCAAGTTTTTTTGCGTATTCAGGGTCGAGTGCATGTTCTGCATCAATGAACGCGCAGATACCTCCTTTCTTTTGCGCTTCTGCAACCGCATGCAATGCAAGCGTCGTCTTGCCGGAGCTTTCCGGCCCAAAAATCTCAACAATACGTCCGCGAGGAAGTCCGCCGATGCCAAGTGCGTGGTCGAGACCCATTGAACCGGTAGGGATCGCATCCACGTCAACCTTTGGTTGATCACCGAGTTTCATAATTGCTTCGTCCCCGAATTTTGACTTGATCTCATGCAATGCGTCATCAACACTTCCACCGCGTGCTTTTGCCACTTTCTTTTTTGCTGGCATAGTTATTTGTACAAAAGCTCCAATGTTTTGGATACTTTTCGCTCGAATTTGTCTTGAGCTTCTACTTTAATAATATTCAGTCCGGATACAAGGAGTATTGTTTCACTGAAGGCGCCAGACTCATCAATGAAAATGGGATTACCGTTTAGAGTAATGTCACTTACACGTAATGCTTCTCCCTGTATCTCGACCAAAGGCTCATTCAAAAGTATACCACTTGCCGGAGAGAGAATTGTAATTTCCGGCCCTCGCGCAAAATCCTCTGATTGGAGCACTGTGTAAAAGGCGATAACGCCAACAAAAACCAGGCCAAAAAACACCCTTACATACCAATTAGCTGACTTGACCTTCATCTCTTTGGAAACTAAATATACTTACTATATCTTGCAATTGATGACCCGGAGTCTTCTGAGAGGATGTGCGCTCAGCGTTTGGAATAGAGATCTTTATCGTCTTCCTCTTCGGATTCTTCATCTTCGCTCTCTTCCTCATACTCCTCTTCACCATTCTCTTCATACTCTTCTTCGCTTTCCTCTCCTTCCTCTTCACTGTCCTCCTCAAGCACTTCCTCGTCTTCTTCATACTCTTCACCATTTTCGTCTTGTGAGAGAGGATTCAATACGACCTCTGATGCTTCCTCATGCATCTTTTCTTCGATCGTTTCCGATCCGTCATCAAGAATGGTTCTTGGTTTTGAGCCGTCTGCCGGACCGATCACGCCTCTCTCTTCAAGGAGATCCATGAGGCGTGCCGCACGTGAGTACCCAATACGTAATTTTCGTTGTAAGTATGACGTTGATGCTTTGCCCGCCTGAATGACTTCCAACCGCGCCTGCTCGTAGAGCGGATCGGTTTCTTCTTCACTTAGATCAATACTTGCAAACACTTCGCCTGCGCCATTCTCCACCCCTTCGCCTGAAAAATCGATCATTTCAGGTAGATCGTCCACGTGTTTTTTCTTCAGGTACTTTACGACCTTTTTCACCTCTGCTTCCGAGATAAATGGTGATTGTACACGGATCGGCTTTGGTGAATCGGAAGCAAGATATAACATATCTCCCTTTCCGAGCAGTTTTTCTGCACCAGGGCCGTCAATGATGGTTCGTGAATCGATAAGAGATGGAACTTGCAATGCCATTCGTGTTGGAATATTTGCTTTGATGAGACCTGTCACGACGTTTACAGAAGGCCTTTGTGTTGAGAGGACAAGGTGAATGCCCACGGCACGTGATTTTGCCGCAAGACGGACAATGCTTGCCTCAAGCTCTTTTGGATACTCGCTCATGATATCGGCAAGCTCGTCAATGACGATGACGATATACGGCATACTTTCGGGGAGATTTGCTCGTTCTTCTTCGTCAATATCCTCATCAATGCTTTCAAGGGCAGGGGCAAGAATGTTGGCATGATAACTCTCTACGTCTCGTACTGATTCTGCCTCGAGCACCTCGTATCGCCGCTCCATTTCTTTAGATGCCCATTTGAGTGCCAAAATAGCTTGTTTGCCTTGTGTGATGACGGGAGTGATCAGATGTGGAATACCACGATACGCGGTGAGTTCCACACGCTTTGGATCAATCATAATGAACTTGAGTTGCTGTGGGCCGTTCTTATAGAGAAGGGAATTGATAAGGGAATGGATCATGACCGATTTACCGGAGCCTGTTGTACCTGCGATAAGGCAGTGCGGCATTTTTGCAAGATTTGCGTAGTGCACTTCGCCCTCAATGTCCTTTCCAAGCCCGACAGTAAGAGGTTTCTCTGCATTCTTGAATTTTTTGTTGCCGATGATGCCCGCCATGCCGATGGTAGCAATTGCGGTATTTGGTACCTCAATGCCGACCAATGCTCTTCCCGGAATTGGTGCCTCGATACGTACTGGATGTGCCGCAAGTGCAAGTTCAATATTGTTCTGAAGTCCAAGAATTCTCTGCAAGCGCACTCCTTCGGCAGGCTTAAGTGCGTATCGGGTGACCGTCGGGCCGATCGAGACCTCATCCATCTCGACTTCAATGCCAAAGTTTGAAAATGTACGCTTTATGAGATTGGCATTTGCTTTGATATCGCCGACATTTGGCTTTCCCTTGTCCTTCTCGAGGAGGTTAAGTGGTGGTGGGGCATATTTGCTTCCTGTTGGAAGCACTCGAAAGCCCGGATCACCTTCCGCATCCGCTCCTTTCTTCTTTCCAAAGAGATTGATACCGAGTTTTTTCTCTTTTGGCTCCTCTTCCTCTTCTTCCGGTTCTTCCTCGTACTCTTCATCTAACTCTTCATCTTCATATTCCTCCTCGATCTCATCTTCGGCATCTTCATAATCGTCATAGAGGTCTTCATCTTCGTATACCTCCTTTTCTTTTTTCTTTCGTTTAAAGAGTCCGCCAAGCTTTTTAAGAGGTGAAAACGAAAACGGCAGATCAAAGAGTATAAAGATTGAGATCAGAACGAGTGCCGGCAGAATAACCAGTGTTGCTTTGTCGAAAAGGGCTTCAAGCGGAGCAGACATTTTTGCCCCTACAAAACCACCTCCTTTCTCAAAGACAAGATCAATAAGAGCGAGCGATGAAACGAAGAAAAGCGTTGCACCAAAGGCACGCAAACCACCAATATGCTCACGCAGACTGCCGGTATACGTGATGGCGAGCATCAAAAAGAGAATAGGAATGAGGTAGTAACCTATACCAAAGAGACCATAGAAGGATTCATATACCCAATTTCCAACAACACCTGCCCAAGAAAAAGCAGAAAGGCCAAAAAAGACGGCAAGTACAAAAAAGAGGACAGCCCATATACCGTGGACCGTCTCCTCACGCAGGCCATCAAATAGCGATGGCATCTGGAACTTCTTTTTCTTCTTTTTTCTGGCCATGAAATGCGGATGTTTGACTGCATTTTAGCATGAAGCCCAAATGCACTTCAAAGAAGTTGTTCTGCGAAATGATCCTGCAAGTGAATGCTCCTACAGAGGTTGGACAACTGTAAAAAAGCTCTCTTTTTGACCTTTCTCTGACTCATTTACAAACGACAATGTCTGTTATAGTATGGAGTGCAAGTGTGACTATCCTTTAGGACATATTGCACAGGGGGAAGGGAATAAAAGACAAATTAAAAGACATAGAAATATAGCTACATGTCTCTTAACCCATCACAAAAAGATACCACCCTGCAAATGGAATCAGCCTTGGTTTCACATAATCCTGTCTATATGTTTGCCTGCACAAAAGCGGAACGGCTCGTTACCGCCATTCACCTCATGACACGACACATTGGTGAGCGCGAAGTCTTACGGACATCTCTGCGACGTGAAAGCGTCTCTCTTCTTCGCTTGCTACATGTACACGACGAGCGTGTATCCGAAGATGCTCTTAGTGAACGTATCCAACTGATAAAAAGTCTTTTGGACGCGGCATTTCATACGGGACTTATTTCGGAAGTTAACTATACCGTTGTCCGAAAAGAATACGATGCACTCGACGTATTTCTCAGAAGTAAAAGAGGTGTGTTTGGCAGTACTGAAACGGTTGTTGGTGATACGTTCTTTGATGTGCCGGAGCCAGAAGTGCTTGACTCTACCACACCACCATCACCGTCACTTACGGCATCCAAAAAAACAACTCCTACCATAAAAGACAAAACTCTTCTTAAAGGACAAAAACGAAGAGAAACAAGAAAACCACACAAAACAAGCAAACGTATCGTTGAGCGCAAGAACGGCAGACGAAATACTATTCTCGATCTCATGAAGCGCAAAAAGAAAGTATCCGTACGTGATGTTGCTGATGTGGTGGTGGGAGTGAGTGAAAAGACCATTCAGCGTGAATTATTGGCCCTTGTCGAGGAAGGTATAGCGATAAAAGAGGGTGAGCGTCGCTGGAGCACTTATTCTCTGGCTTAATTTGCCATATCGCTTTGCAATACCTGGCTTTTACCCGTGTAACCTTTTTCGTTACCTGTGCTATTGAATATTTGCCGCTAAAGGTGGTTTTAAGGTATGTACGAAGGGTCGGAGATCCAGCTTGAAAGGGTACAAAAGCACCATAAAAACAGGCCTATTTCGAGTTGACTTAAAACCGCTTGTATGAGATTCTTCTCATGCTGTGGATTGGGCTAAAATACGTTGATTTCAAAACATATTTTGCATTGGTTTATCCACATTATGTTCGTTTGCAGCAATATTCTACAGCTATATAATTACTTGTAGATTAGTGGGCTTTTTTGTATATGGCAGTTTGTCATACTTGTCATCTCGGTAATTCGAGATAGGCGAGATCGGTACAAAATGAAGTCCTGATCACCAGACACTCCTGATCCCGATAAGTGACCGCATGACCGAAGGACCACCAACTTCTTGTCACTAAAACCTGCACACGTATCTTGTGTCGACTTAAGAGATACGCAGGATTAGTTGAAAATAAATTACAAGTTTATTAGAAACGAGCGGCGTATGTTTCGGAACATTACTCCGCGACGTGCGTCATAACTTTTCCTTCTCTACAATTATTAGTAAACGGAGAAGAGGAGTTAATAAAATTAACATATGAGTATTACAAAAAATTCTACCGCATTAAAGATTGCAGCAGCATTCATTGGTCTTGCGATGGCATTCTCTGTCCTTGCTCCGAGCACCGCTTCGGCGCAAACAGTAGATGAGCTTACTGCACAGATCAATAGTCTTCTTGCAACGATTGCATCACTTCAAGCTCAGCTTGCAGGTATGACAGGTGGTGGCGGAGGCGGATCATCTGCTTCTGTATGTCCATTTGCGTGGACACAAGACCTGACAACCGGAAGCCAAGGCCCTGACGTGATGGCACTTCAGAGATTCCTTAACAGCAATCCGGCAACACAAGTTGCAGCATCAGGCGTCGGATCAGCAGGAAATGAAACTGACTACTTCGGTGGTCTTACAGCATCAGCTGTAGCTTCATTCCAAGACCTCTACGCAGCACAAGTACTTACTCCGGTAGGTCTTACAAGCGGAACAGGTTACTTTGGTCCATCAACACGCGCTCACATGAACTCGCTTTGTACAACTGCTCCGGCAGACGACACCGCGGGTGATGATACAGCAGGTGATGACACTGCAGATGATACGGTTGCACCAGGTTCAGGCGTAACACTTGGATCTGCTCCACAACCGGCAAACTCAATTGCACCACTTGGCGCATCACGAGTTCCATTCACTGCCTTCACACTTACCGCTGGTTCAGATGGTCCGGTTACCATCAATAACGTAACCGTTGAGCGAACAGGATTTGCTGACAACGACAACTTTGCTGGCATCGTCCTTCTTGGTCCTGACATGGAATTGATCGGTGATTCAAAAACACTGAACTCAAACAACCAAGCAAAGGTTGGTAAGAAGTACGTGATTCCGGCAGGTGAAACACACACGTTCACTATTGCAGGAAATCGTCCTTCTGCCGCTCCAGGTAATGATGGCCAAGTAGCATCACTTTCACTTGTAGCAGTAAACACAAGTGCAACCGTTTCAGGTTCACTTCCGATTACTGGTGCATCACACGTGATGAACGAGACACTTACTATTGGTGCAGCTGAAGTCGCAGTTGGTCCATCAGACCAGGACTCAAACCAAACTGAAGAAGTTGGTGTAACGAACGAGCTCTTTGCAGCTGTTCGAATCACAAACACCTCATCAGAAGAGGACATTCGAGTTCGATCAATCCGATGGCAACAAACCGGTTCAGCATCAGATACTGATCTTGAAAACGTACGAACTATCGTAGACGGAGTAGAGTACCCAGCAGTAGTTGACGGTGATTTCTACCGATCTACACTTGGTTCAGGCGTTGTCATTGCTGAAGGATTCAACAAAGAATTCCTAGTTCGAGGAGATGTTGTGGGTGGCTCAGGACGAACAGTACAGTTCGACATTGAGGAAAACACTGACATCTACGTAACAGGCGAGACATACGGATTCGGTGTAAACCCAACGGAAGTTGAAGGCGGTACACCAAACGGAGCTGGTTCACAGACGACAGCATCAA
>JANQMM010000013.1 GCA_028280145.1 Minisyncoccota bacterium
ACTATCCACCGTCACGTTCACGGATGCGCTATCCGATCCACCAGGACTATTACAATTGAGTATAAACGTGTATGATCCCGCTGTCAGAGCTCCTTGGGATTCACTACCATTTGTTGGATCCTTTGCTCCCGTCCAATCTCCCGATGCGGAGCAATTATCAGCATCCACAACAACCCAGTTGATTGTAACCCCGTTACCTTCATCAAGAGTAAGCGGATTCTGGTTATTTGCATCAATAGTAATTGATGGGGGGTTAAATAATGGATTGGTTTCATCATCATCCGTTGGGCTTGTACACCCCGGATCACCACCTGCAAAGTCTATGAGTGTGTCGCCGTCGTTATCGATGCCGTCTGAGCATTCGCGAGACGGACTGATAAGACAGCTTCCACTAACAGTACCCGTATACCCGGCCGGGCATATCACTTCAGCCTCTCCGCTACAACATCGCGGCTCTGTCGTACTCCACACCCTTTCAGATGTCCATCCCAAACATACTGTCGCGTCAGGGACAGTTGCAGGACATGAGGAAACGTCACTACAAGCCATTGAACGATTATAGTAAGTCGGAGATGATGCAGAATACCACGGCTCAAGGCCACCAAACGGATTCGGAGTCGGTGGCTGATTGCCTACGGTGCCACTACCACTGTCGTAGCTATAACAACGGATCTCCCCCGCACCAGTTGGCCCGGAAGGATTATAGTTTAGATTCAAAACCGCCTCACACGTATCAGCATCAACATCATCACAAGCACTTTGACACGCGGCCAGGCCGTCTATGCCATAAATAGAGGCAGTACCATCAAAAATACCACCCTTGCCGTCTGACCAAGGCGCGCTATCAAGCAGAGTTCGTCCCGTACCTCCAACGATTGTCCTGTCCATTTGCAGTGTACAACCTACGGCATCAGCCGTTTTCGCCCCGGCGAAAAACACCAACCCTCCCGCAAGCATCAAAACAAGGAAGCTGATAACGTACCAATTGTTGTGTTTGAGTGGAATCATACTACGGCCTTGCTACTGTCCAACCCTCTTCAAAGCCATCTCCGAGAAAATCTCCGGGTGCGCGATCATCGTTAAATGTATACAAACCTTTTCCAAGCCATGTGTATTGGTTCTCTCCCGTGTCACCCCTTACGATCGTTCCAAAATCACCATCCTCCCATACTTCAGTGCCGGTATATGGCGTCCAGTTCTGCAAACAGCCACCAACGCATTCGCCCGAAAAGGTGTACAGTGTCTTATTTGAGCCCGGTTGTGTAAAGAAGCGACCAACAGACTCATCCTCGACCAGACCAAGTACACGTATCTCATCTGGATCCCTTGTGACATAATCAACAGGAACCGCTATTGTCCCTCTTTGGAATGTATTTTCCTCAATCGGTAGCGTCGAAGGTGCCCGATCTTCATCCATGAAAAAAGCAAAGCCAAGAAATACAGCCACTCCAAGTAGTCCCACTAAAATGAGTACGAAGACCATTTCGACTTCGCTGTGCCCCGCTACATCAGATGTTGCACTAACCCCCTGACTTGAGGTTTGATCTGGCATTACATTTGTCTCTTGCTCGTTCCCTTCATTCATATATTTATTGCAAATTTATCGTAATAGATTCAACCAATGGTTCCGTATTGGTCTCACATGTGAGTGTGAAGGTATCGCTCTCATCCATTGGCATACCGTTATATACGCCGTTAATTTCCCTTGAGAGAACCTCACCTGAGCCGTTTGTAAGTTCACAACCAACGACATAGACCGCATCCCACGCAACGCTGACAGACCCGTCGGAGGTGACCACCTCACTGTTTGCACTTAAAGAAATTTGTGGCTCCAGCACAGAGACGAGCTCCATATCTCGAGACACCTCTTCCCCGTCGAGGCAATCAAGAAAGTAAGTGGTATTCTTGTCGATTGGTCCAACCTCTTGAGTACCGGAGGCGTCTTTCACGCCCGTCCACCCGCCGTCAGAGCCCCCTTCCGGAACACTTGAACCTTCACACACAGCCTGTTCGCTTGCATCAACATTCCATGAAAACAAAGCAGTATCCCCTTCTGATACACGGTCAGGAGCAGTAAAGTGGTATGCCGCGGCTGTCACTTGGTTGCCGGGCGCCTCTTCGAGAACATTTTTCAGGCTCTCAGGACCGTTCTTATCGAAAAGCGTGAAGAACAGCAGTGCTCCAACTGCGATGAGCCCAAGTAGGATAATAGGTAATGTCAGGTTAAAGTCTTCTTTCTCGTCCATAAGAGGGATGTGTTAGAGAGCGATAAAGTACACAAGTATGCCAATGCCAAGAATCCCAAGCAGAATGATCACGAGTGTTGTATTAAAATCATCACCTTTTTTCATACCAAAATACCTATTTAAACAAAAAACGAAACGACCTTCGATTATTTTCATTATAACGCGCTAAATCACAGAGAAACATGAAAAGAAACATTTCCTGTGTATATCGCACACCAACACACCACTGTGCAAAGTCTAATTGTAGGCAATGATCGCAAGAGAACGATCAAGTTTCATGCTTATTCTTCTTTTTTGTGTTGTCCCTTCAAAAGTTCCTGAAATTGTTTTTGCACTTTTTTGAGTTTTGGATTGATGACTGCCATACAATACGGGTTTGATCTGTTGTTCTGAAAATAATTTTTGTGATATGCCTCTGCCGCATAGAACGTTTGTAGTGACTCTACTGTCGTCACAACAGGATCACCCTTAGGGTTTGAGTGATTTATCGTATCAATGTATCGTCTTGTCGTTTCTTTTTGCGTTTCACTTGTATAAAACACCACGGAGCGATACTGCTCTCCCACATCCGCTCCCTGTCGGTTTAGGGTTGTGGGGTCATGACTTGCAAACAAAACAGTG
>JANQMM010000038.1 GCA_028280145.1 Minisyncoccota bacterium
GGTCGAACTCCCATCAGCACTCACTGTTGTCGGTGTGGTGAACACAATCGTGTGGTCGGCTGAGACACCAAGGTCTGAGTCAGAGAGGGTGTTGCTTACCGTCGTAAGCGACGCCGCACCTGAAAACGGAACCCATGTTGGAAAACCGAAACTCCACATCACAATGGCCAACAAGACCACAATCGTTATATACTTGTCGGCCACAAGAGGGCTAAATCCTTTCATGTGAGTATCGTTGGTTTAAAATTAATAACGCGTTATATTTTATTCCCGTTTTTACAAGTTATTCACGGCCTTGCCACGAAGAACCCAACGCTTCTATTTTCAGATCAAAGCGATGTCGATGTACCCCAAATGTAAGAAAAAGGCTCCTCAGCGACTATTCTCGCTCAGGTAGTGTAAACGTAAAGCTCGCCAATAAGCTTTATCTTATCCCATGTAGTGGAAAACATTGCGGGCATCAAACTGATTACAGTATATCCTTATTATGAGCACTTTTCTCGTCATTTATCCCCATCTCTCCACCGTAAATCAAGAGCTTGTACACACTGTTTTCCACTAAAAAACACACGAATGATCGCGTGTTTTTCAGTGTAGCTAGAAACTAAGTTCTACTTACGAAGAGGGCTAAGCGTATACGAGTATTTTGTTTTTTGGCACCAAAATAGCTCGTACTCGCTCTGCGCAAAGCGCAGAAACCTTCACAGATGAAGGATATTTGATGTGCTTAGACTCTTCCAAGTGGGAACCTGGAAAAATCATATAAAAGAAGAAGCCACCAAGACTCTCCGTGTGGTCTTTCCTCAAAAACAATCACTTACGCCAAATAAGTGTGAAAACATTGCGACATCAAACTGCACTCATTATAGCTTCTATCTTTCCATTTGTGTTTTGACTTATCCCCTATACAATGCAGAAATATGAAGGAGATCACATACCCGATACGACTTAATAAATATCTTGCATACAAAGGACTCTGTAGCAGACGAGAGGCAGATTCTCTTATAGAAAAGAAGAAGGTCTATGTTAATGGCGCTGTTGCATCTCTTGGATATATGGTGCAGGAACAAGACAAAGTCGAACTGCATCGGGGACATAAGAAAGAACATATATACCTGGCATATCACAAACCGCGAGGGGTCGTAACGCATAGCCCACAAAATGAAGAGGTTGATATTGCTCATTCTCTAGGACGCGATGATGTATTCCCGGTCGGCAGGCTCGACAAGGATTCAGAAGGATTGATTCTACTTACCAATGATGGACGTATAGTAGAAAAACTCCTTTCACCGGAATCCTGTCATGAAAAAGAGTACGTTGTTACTGTTGACAAACCGATCACACAAAGCGCTCTCAAACGACTCTCCGAAGGTGTTGTCATTGAAAACTACATGACGAAAGCTGCCGTGGTAAAAAGATTGGGAGCAACACAGATCTCGATAGTGCTTACCGAGGGCAAGAAACACCAAATACGTCGCATGCTCGCCGCCCTTGGGTATACAACGCGCAGACTTAAGCGTGTACGCATCGGAAACATTAAACTTGAAGGATTACCTCAAAACGAAACATCCGCTCTTGAAGGTCGTACACTTCAAGACTTCAAGAAAGACCTGGGTCTTGGATAATAGTGGGTATGGAGTAGCTACTTTTTTTGGGAATCCCAACTCCCCCACCGCCATCTTGGTTTTTCACCCGTCCTGAAAGCAACGATGACAAACACTATCGTCGAAACAAATATAAATATAAGAAATGACTCAACATCAGAAGGGTCCATGTGTACACCTGTATAAATAAGCAAGCCCGCATAGAATACGCTTAAGAGCCAGCCCTCTTTGCTTGCAGGAGTCCATCCGTAGCCATACTTCCTGACCTTGAACCAATGATTGTTGTTCTTGTTATCGTGCACGCCTTTTCGTTTTTAATTTGCGCGTCTGGGATCCCGTAACTTTCGGGTGCATGGTCTTGAGTAATCCATGCTTTTTCATAAATGTCTGTAGCGACTTCCCGCACCTGTTGCACACCAGAAACTGCTTCCGCGCCGAAGCGGGAGCAATAAAAACGGAATCTCTGCGAAGAGCAGTACGTCCGCAGATATTGCACGTACGTGAATATACGGTTGCCATTACATTAAGTATAGCGAAGTTTTTTTAAAACGGGTGAGAATGCGTGGATAATGCTTTATAGCGCAGTATCAAGCTC
This sequence comes from Minisyncoccota bacterium, assembly GCA_028280145.1. Classification (GTDB taxonomy): domain Bacteria; phylum Patescibacteriota; class Minisyncoccia; order Phycocordibacterales; family JACZSL01; genus JANQMM01. The sequence goes on from JANQMM010000038.1 coordinate 2,200, forward strand.
TTCGAGAAGATCTTCAGAGGGTTTTATTGTATCGTCTTCTGCACTGTCACCAGCACTTTCTTCTTGGACTTCTTCCATTTCAAGCTTCATGCGCATTGCTTCCTCGGAATATACATTCTCATCTTCTGCTGTTTCGGAAGTGATCTCCGGGTTGCCCAGATAGACAACCTCGCCACGCCCCTCAACAGAAGCGTCCAATTGGTCGCTTACAGAAAGAATGACGTCTCCAACACCACTGACACGAACAGCGGCCTCATTACTCTCAAGGTCTGTAGCGGTAACAGCACCTGAACCTGAAACAACAATGAATGTCCTTTCACTTTGTCCTGCCACTTCGATCTCACCGACACCATTTACCCGCAACACAAGTTCATCAACAGCAACATTTGAAAGTGTTGTGCTTCCACTACCGCTTACCACAACATCAAGAGTGTCTGCGGTTACGTTGTTGATCTCTGCATCAGCGATGCCTGCAATATCAACTGAAGCAATATCACGAGTGATCACTTCCACATCGATCGCTGTCTCTTCAAAAAGGAATAATGACCAGAGCATGTTTCCATAACCAATGTGAAGTCGTTCCCCGTCCTGCT
>JANQMM010000041.1 GCA_028280145.1 Minisyncoccota bacterium
TGTCGAAATACGACGAAACAACCTCCGGCAGTGGCGCAAATCCGGTCGCAAGAATTGGTTGATTAGGGGTGAAAATTGGTTCACCTCCATCCGAATGGGCGTAATAGCCTTTGGAATCTTTAGTGACTTTATTCACCTTTGTATTGGCAACAAATGTAAGTCTTTTCGATCCAAGGTATGGTTGAAATCGATCTACAGTATGGGGAGCAAGTGTAATACTTGAATCACTATGATGAGATTCCCACGGGGCTTTCGTATCAATGATAGTTACTTTCTTATCTTGCGAAAGCAAATGAATTGCAAGCTCCATGCCGCTTTCAAATCCACCAATGATCATGACGTCGTCGCCTGAAACTTCCTCAATTTTGCTCGAGTGCACACAATGCTCAGCTCCATCTATCTCAGGTGTTCCAGGATACTGGAATTCACCTCCTGCCCAAACCACATGCTGTGCCTTGAAAACATTGTCCTTGGAATGGAGTAAGAAATGCTCATTTTGTCTCTCAATTTTTGTAACGTCTGTTTGTTCCGTGACTTTGATCCCAAAATGTTCAACTGCAAGCCGCAAATATTCAGCGTATTGTTTCCCTGATGGATGTTCCGTTCGTATTGAATACGCAGGAGATGAATCTGGTGAGATAGCGTTTAGATCAAATGCATTAAATGCGTTACCGGCAAATGATGGGGAAATAAATCGAGTATATAACGGCCATTGGTCAAATGAACTTCCAACCTTATTTTTTTCCAAGATCATATAGTCTTGTAAACCCATTTTCTCAAAGAGCACTCCCAGTCCAACCCCTGCAGCACCAGCTCCGATAACGATTACTTTGTAGTTTCTATTAGTTGTCATTATTCGTAATGATAAACAATCAAATTCTAAATGCAAGTAACTTGCATTTAGAAATGTTGAATGATACCCTTTCGAAGGAAAATGAACTTGGGCCAGGGAGAAATCTAGATGCTACAGCCACCAGAAGCAAGAAGCCGTTTTTCTCAGATTGGCAGCTGGGTGAAAGGTTTTTTTGCGATTCCGTGGTGTTGCGTGCTGGTATTTGCCGCAACACTAGTCACATCAACAAGCTCCATTGCTAGTTTGTGGATCGACGAACTAATTCACTCAGCTATGCCATTTCTGATTGCGTTGCATGTGTGGGGAATTGTGTACTACATTTGCAATCCTCAGGCTGTAACACGCAAAAGAACATGGTTTCTTGTTGGCATGACTATTGTCTTCGTTATGTCCGCAAGCTTTCACCTCACTCCGTGGCACGATCAGTTGCTAGGGATCGAGCACCAGCACTAACAAGGCGAATGCCGCATTCAATGCGAATGCGGCATTCCTTTTTTATTTGCTGGCTATGCAGGGCGATCTTCGAACTATTCTGAATGATGTCAAACTTGCGTAATAGTGCTATTTAAACTATATTGAAGGGCAGGAGTTCTTGAACGGCAACGCCAGCCTAAAGGGATGAAAACCCAGACACACAGCTAAGGCCTGCATGACCTAGTACCCAGTTACCAAAAGTTTCTGGCGAAGAAAATTATCTCGGTCGACCCGTAGTCATTGCGCGCCAGATATGCCGAAGCTTGTGATCGCAGTCTTTAGACTGTAGATGGTAAAGAATTCCACTAATGCCACCCGACACGCGAAAGTGTGCCGGGGGGTTTTCTTTTTAAACTGTTGATTCACTCACTGTGCTGGTTGTGTGAGACGATGTTCGAACAAATTGTACAAAAGAAAACTGCCTAACAGGCAGTTTCCGTTAGGCAGATCATGATTTCTTCTTTCCGTGCCGCCAGCCTGTTACGTAGACAACAAACACAAACACTGCGTTTACATAACCGGCAACTTCCGGAAAATCCCGAGTAAAGCCGGTCAGAATGCCTGCCATCACCCCAAACAGCAGGACTGCGATAATCTCTTTAGTCACGACTTTCTCCTAGAAATGTCACCTACTGTAAGTAGACTATACCATTAATGATATGTCAACATTTGCCAGCGATGTGGGCGCCCTAATTTTCTTGGGCAAAGCGATTAGAAAATAGTAATACTCCTGGGGTGACAATGTTCAAACTACTTCAGAAGATCGTAAACAATTTTTAGCGCATCCTGGTTGATGTATGAGTCTGGAATTTCGTCTTTACTAAACCACGCCCATTCAGAAAACTTATGTGGTTCGATCAACTCAGCATCTTGCTCAGTTGAGCATAAAAATAGAGGAACAAAATCTCCATCCTGTGCTCCTGGAACTTCTCCCAAATATTCTTCTATTTCAAGTTGAGTAATTCCAGTCTCTTCTTCAACCTCTCTTCGAAGAGTCGTTTCAATGGTCTCTCCCTCGTCACATCTTCCGCCTGGACACGTCCAGACAGAAATAGTTTTCCATTTATCAGGAGTATAGTGGCGATGACCCATCAAAACTTTGTCATCCTTAATAATTATTGCAGTTGGACACTTTGTAACATCTCCAATTAAATTCAAGATTTCATTCATTGGTAATTAGTATACCAAAAGTCTCTAGCCGCCGGACTAGGACTGACCAATTTTTCTTATGAGCAAAGCGAATTAGAAAAATGCAAGGTGAATTGCAAAGCAAGAAAAGTTGCCCTGGGATAGAAATGCCCTGGTGGTGCGAACCGATGGAATGGGTTTTAGTGCCGAAGACGACGTTGGAACTATTCTATGCAATCTATAAGGACCTCGTCCAAGCTGTCCTTCCAGACGATGTCCGGGTGATAGTTAAACATTGCAGTTCTTTTCTCGCTTTCCCCTACAGCATATATTATTGGTTTCCCCTGAATAGCCTGCGATGCTAACGCAGCTCCAAACTCTGTATAAACTCCATTGCCATCTTTATGAACAAAAATTATATACACATCTGCTTCGATGACTCCGTCTATTCCCATTTGTGCATACTCCGATGCCTTCTCTTGGTTTTCCTCGTACGGCTTCGCCATAGGAAGAGTTGTCCACTCAAAAGTGACTTCATGCCCAGCTCCTTTTATTCGCTCAAAAGCGTCTTGCACTTTCGGATAATTATCAGACCTCCCAGTAACGTAAAATTTCATCAGGTCATTATAGCAAAAATGCTCTGGCTACCGGACTAGGAGTTATCAGTTTTTCTTACGACTCGAAGGAGTTAGAAAAACGTGTATGCCCTGGTGGTGCGAACCGATGGAATGGGTTTTAGTGCCGAAGGCGTCATAACAAAAGAATTCCCACGATGAGGGGATTCTTTTGTTTTGATTGCTACCGGACTAGGACTCGAACCTAGATTGACGGGACCAAAACCCGCTGTCCTACCAATTAGACGATCCGGTAATGTATGTGATTGTGTTGTGCTGATTATCTACTGTCCCGTAGGACGGGACCGCTGATCCAACTTGCCGCTGTCCTACCAATTAGACGATCCGGTAATATGTTCAGCAAAATCAACAAAACGTGTTCGATACTATAACACAATTACTGAATTATTCTAGACAACCTATTCCCTACTGACCGCTCAATTTATTGACAAAATTCTTATCGGTGTTATTGTCCTTTTGGAGTCACAACCAAGGAGGATTCCGCATGACAGACACTAGATTGACATTTCTTGGGTGGCCGCACTGTAGGAGAGCGTCCTCAAACCGCATACCTGATCGCATCACACGAGGCAGATCGGAGATCACCTCAACAAGATTCGTGGGTGGCCTACTCAACAGTGGCCGACACTTATTTTGGCATAGGTTACAGCCGATAATAGCGATGAGTACGTTGCACCAAAGAGGACATGAGGTATTTACTCTTCTGCGGTATCGCGAATACGGGACTGAAACCGGTGGAATCATTGACGGTGTACGATTGCGTCACCTCGGCCGTCGATACGATCGTGATGGGAAGATTGCGGGAGTAAACGTCTACCAGCCCAGAGTAGGTTTTGGGAAAAAGGCGCACGTTAGATGTGTACCCTGGTGGCTTTATTTCATCTACGAGTTTGAAGGAATATACGTGGTCTTCAGGCTGAACCATAGCTTACACATCCCTCACCACCTTCTGCCGACTGTACATACTCGCAAGGCATAAGAGCAACGCGCAAGATCTTTTTGCACAACAAAGTTGTGCGTCAGAATATTTAGGACACATTGTTTAAGAAATAAAACAATGTGCAGAAAAGTTACAGCTGTGTCTGTAACTTTTTTCGTTATCTGCAACCAACATGTTTATGTAAAATCCTCTTCATAAAACCAAATCTTGTCTCCGGTCTTAAGTCCTCCTTCGATGATCTTTGTAGCGATCTTCTCTTCTATTTTGTCTTGCATCACGCGACGCATAGGTCTGGCCCCGAATTCCGGATCGTACCCTTCCCGTACTAACATGTGTACCAGCACGTCATCTACAACAAGTTCGTAGCCCTTTTTCTTGATGCGCTCGCTGAGCTCCTGGAGCATGATACGGGCAATCTTTTCCTGATCTTCCAAACTCAACGGCTCAAACATGATAAGTCCGTCAAAGCGGTTCAAGAATTCAGGTCGATAAATTCCAGCCTCAATGATCGACTCAATGATCCGGGACTTTGCATCGTTAGGATTCTTTCCTTCTTTTGCCATATTCCAGATATCAGTTGCTCCCGCGTTTGTTGTTGCAATGATGATATTGTTCCGTGCATTCACCTTTTTCCCGTACGCATCAGTGAACATGCCCTCGTCAATAATCTGGAGAAACAGGTCATGAATTGGTGTTGCCGCCTTTTCAAGTTCGTCAAGAAGAAGCACGCCATACGGTTTTTCTTTCAGAAGCAGTGGCAATGTACCAACGTTCTGTTTACCGTCACCGATGAACCGTTCAAGCGCATCAAAACTGCTATATTCAGACATATCAATTCGCGACAAATGGTCTTCGCCACCGAAGAATACATACGCAAGAGCCTTTGCAGTCTCCGTTTTACCTACACCCGTTGACCCTAAAAACATGAAGGTGCCAAGTGGTCGCTCTTTGTCCTGAATGTCCGCTCGCGCCCGACGCATCACACCCGCAATCGCCGTTATCGCAGTATCTTGCCCGATGACCCGATCGTGCAGTACCTCCTCAAGATTAAGGAGTTTGTCGCGTTCTTCTTCTTGTACCGGTCCGACCGGAACACCGGTCTTGCGTGTGATGTATTCAAAGACATACTGTTTTGTAAGTTGTTGAATGCCTTCACGCGCGGCATTCGGAGCAATTTCTCCAATGAGTGCAACCGCTTTATCGGGCATCACCCCTTCGACAATGTATTGATCTGCAGCTTCTGCAATAGCAACAATTGCAGGATACGTGAACAGCACACCGAAACGCTGCTCGTTTGCCACGGCAACCTTTTGCAAAATGGAAATGGTACTGGCAAGATCCGGTGATTCAACGTGAACTACGCCAAAACGCGCCACCAGACTCGGACGAGTTTCTATACGACTATGATAGAGAACAGGGTCCGAAGTTACAATAAATTGAAGTTCGTCTGAGGCAAGAAAAGCATCCATGATGCCAGCGGCATTGACGCCAATACTTGCCACATTTTCAAGAAAATCTGCAAACTTATCGATAACGATTATATGATTGCCGGCGCGCACCGCCTGCTCAAACAATTGCACCAAACCTTCTTCAAGCGCTTCTTTGCCGTCATGTTGTGCGACGAACGATTCACTATTCAGCACTATCACGCGCTTCCCGACTAACTGCGGAGGAGCTTCCCCTGCTCTGATGCGATCTGAAAAACGCATAACGATGTCCATCTTTCCAACACCCTGCTCGCCGACAAGCATCACGTTTGCATCCTTCGCACGTGCAAGTATTGATTCAATATCTGCAATTTTCTTATCACCATATGCAACATTTTTTGCAAATACAGAGAAAACCGCTGTGGTGTTGATATTTCGTGAAAATCGTTCAAGCATAAAGGCTGTCCCGTATGCCCAATCACGCCCGATCGGTTCAACCTTTCCCAAATTATCCCGCGACCACCAACGAGTATCATGTTTTGACTCATGATGTATCTTCATCGTCCAAAACACCGCCCCAAGAAACACCTCTTTCGTCACCCCTTTGCCGAAGAGGAATTCTCGAAATTCCGGATCACGTTGATACACGATGCGTGCTATATCTTTGAGTGTAAGAAATCTCTCTTCCGGCAATACAATATGTTCCGAAGAAACAGAACTTTTTTTGGTACGCAAAAACGTTTTAATATCGGTTTCATGTATGCCGGAGCGTCCAAGCATTTCTTTGCCGTACGAGCTTGAGAATAATGCGTGACTGATATCAGCGTGCCCCTCTCCAAGAACAGCCGCCGCTTCGTACGACATGCCACCTTTTTTCTCTTTCAAACCCTCATGCATCATTGATTCGATGCCTCGGTAGAAACGGGCGTTATAATAGAACGTCAACATCAAAACAAAGAACAAAAGTGCAAACGACACCTGAAAAAGACCAAAGAAGAACGCGCCGCTTCCTCGATAAAGTGTGTCAAAGGTCAATCCTTGTTGGAATAGCGAATCATTTGCGACATAGATAAGACTTGCAAAAAACAAAGAAACAGTCGTGAAGTACAGGAAGTATTTGATGAAACGTCGGATAGTGCGCGGGAAGATGCGTTCGAGTGATATGGCACTTCGATACAAACGTATTTCCCTCTTGATTGACCTCTTCATGCTACAAACTTAAAAAGGCTAGTCCGTTAAAGAAAATGAAAAAGATAGCAAACGGGGACACAAACCAGAACAACAGAAAGGCCGCACCGAAAGTAAAAATGATAGAAAAGGCGACAATGGCAAGAGCTATGATAACGAGTCGCACAAGAAATCCGACCATCCTCATTAAAAAATTGATGACAAGTGAGCCAATATAATAACCGGGATCAAACGTGCCTTTGGAAGGTTTGTCTTCCTGCATACGCTTCCAAGGAGAAAACAGTGTTTTAAGAAGTTCAAAGAACGAAGATGTGTGTATTACGAACCACAAAAAATTTCCCCACACGCGAAGAATGTCAAAAAGTCCCGTGCCATAATGCCACTTGAGGTAGTCGGTAACAAACAGTACAGGATTCATTACTCCATTATACGGATAAAAGAACGAGCAAAAAAGGAGTTATGCTTTTTTTCCAAGCAACTCGATGAGAACAAGTTCGATCGGAAGCGCCGGGATATGCGCAACACCGATCTGTGCGTACGCACCAAGTATTGCCGAGAGTACAGATGCATTCACGTTTGAACCTTTCCGCTCACTGATCTTCTCCAGAAACGAGAAATCGTCACTGCCAAACTGTTCTTCAACAACGGGTTTTAGATTCTTCGCGAAGCGAAGTAAAAGAATTGAGCGAAGCTTGTGCAACACCAATTTCATGAACACTTTCATATCAACACCCGCCCTTGAAAGGTCTGAAAGGGTCGCAAGACCTGCCTCAAGGTCTTTTCGGTCAATGGCCTCAATAAACTGGTTCACCAGTTCCCCGCGGGGAGCACCGGTCACTGACTCGACTTCCTCGACACTGATCTTCTTGTCTTTCGATGAAAAAATTATCTTTTGCAGAACGCCATGCGCGTCACGAAACGAACCTTCAGCAAGAAGCGCGATGAGATCGGCTGATGTAGGCTCAAGTGTGTACCCTTCCTGTTTTGCGACGTTGAGTACCATTTTCTTAAGAATTGCCGGCGACGGCTGTTTGAAGGTGAATGCCTGACAGCGTGACACAATTGTATCGGGAAGTTTATCAACTTCCGTTGTTGCAAGAATGAAAAGGGCATGTGCCGGCGGCTCTTCAAGTGTTTTGAGTAAAGCGTTAAATGCTTCTTTTGTAAGCATATGCACTTCGTCAATAATGTAGACTTTATACGGAGATTCAAACGGCAGTGTACTTACTGCGTCACGAAGCTCACGAATGTCATCAATCCCTCGGTTGGATGCGGCATCGATCTCATACAGATCGTTCTGTGTGCAACCCACTTCGCGTGCCACTATCCGAGCGAGTGTCGTTTTCCCTGTACCGCGCCCACCTGAAAAGAGATAGGCATGAGAGACATTGCCCATATTTATCGAGTCTTCAATGACCGAAACAATATGCTCCTGACCGAGCACCTCTCGAAATGATTCCGGGCGATATTTGCGATACAGAGCTTCTGACATAACCTCCCCATTATATCAGAGTTCCCTGCGGCATTGTATGAGAGAAAAAGCCCACAGCTGAAGCTGTGGGCTTTTTCTATGTTCGTTTCTTGGCGCTTCGTTTCCTTGTCGCACGCTTCTTTGTCGCTCGTTTCTTTGGAGCAGTTCTTTTGGCAACTCGTGTTGCCGCCTTATGCACCTTGCGTCGTGCGGTTGTCCGAGCCTTTTTTGCTGTCTTTTTACTCTTTGCGACCGCGCGCTTGCCGGCAGTTTTGCCCTTTGAAGCCTCGCGTTCGATCACTTTCCATTGTGCTTGCAAGTCCTTTTTGAGCTTTGCGATATCTTTGTTGTCAATTGATTTTATCTTGCGATATTTTGCCTCCATTTGCCGTACGATCTTGTCGAAATCCTTTTGGTCAACCTCTTTCAACTTCTCTACCCGCTCAAGCACCTCTCCGCTTGCTTTTAGCATCCATCCTTTTACCCTTTTCCGGTGTTGTTGTCCTTTTGGACCATAGAGGTAATACGCCCCGGCGCTTGTCGCCGCAGCCGCCCCTGCCATGATAAATCCAAGACCATTCGAGTCTTTTTTCTTTTTTCGTGCCGCCATATTATTGCTTTTTAGTCTTCTTATGTGAAGACGGTCTTATAATATTTTTAATGCGTTTTGATCCCTTTTCAAATGTTCTGCGTACATATGATACGTCATCGACAATATTTTTGCTCTCATTTTTTACATTTTCGGTAATGTCTTCAACGTCGCGCAGAATCTTCAGGATATAGAACAGAATCGCAAGCAAAAATAACGTGACCAAGACAACTGCCCCTGCCGTGATCAAAAAGAAAATATCAGCTTTCGCAAGCGTTTCCATCACTATAAGTATATAAAGTGTGCTCTTGTGCTACAAGTGAGATACGAATGCCTCTGTTAACTTCTCCACCTCACGGGCATCTTCTGCCTCCATCAAGCGCACACGGAGCTCTTTTGCCCCGTCAAAGCCATTAACATAGGCTTTATAGTGCTTCTTCATGATGGCAAAATTCTTATGCGGCAACATGTCCTCAAAAAGCTTGGTGTGTTCGACCATGACGCCAAGAATATCCCGAACGCTTAGATCCTCCTTTTTCGTCTCTCCAAACAGCCACGGATTCCCAAAAATGCCTCGTCCGATCATGGCGCCGTCACAACCTGTTTCTTGTACCCGCTTCAATCCTTCTTCCCTGTTTTCCACGTCACCATTTCCGAATATCAATGTAGCGCACTGACCCTCCTCGCTCGCATTGTTTTTTTCGGACACGCCGCATATCCGGTCCCGAATCTGTACCGCTTCTTTAACACGCGACCAGTCGGCCGGTACCTTGGAGAGTTCTTTTCGTGTTCGCGCATGGATGGTCACCAATGCCGGCTTCGCGCTTAATATATGCGGAAGCCACTCCTCCAATTCATTTTTGTTATACCCGATGCGTGTTTTCACCGAAACCGGAATGCTCCCACCAACTCCTCGTTTTGCCGCCTCGATCACTGCAATGGCGTTTTCCGGATCCTTTATGTGTGCGGCTCCGGCTCCTTGTTTTTCGATGCTTCGATCAGGACAACCCATATTGATGTCAAACCCATCAAAACCAAGCTCGACGGCAAGCTGGGCAGCTTTCTCCATACGCTCCGGACTGCTGGTGAACAATTGCGCAACAATCGGACGTTCTTCCTCAGAATACGCCAGGTCTTTGACAAGCATTTCTTGTCCACCTAGAAAGAGTCCGTCAGCTGAGACAAACTCGGTCCACATCACATCCGGCTTTCCATACTTTGCGATCAGTTTCCGAAAAGCAGGATCGGTCACATCCGCCATCGGTGCAAGTACCATGTATGGCGCTTTCTTTTTACTCCACAACATTTTCTATTACTTCAGGCTTTTGTTCTTCTTCCTGGAATTTGTAATACACTTTGTTGCCAAACCGAAGGTCAATGTATTCAAGTGGCTGATCCTTCGCCTCACGAAATGAGTCCGAATCGAGTATTGACTCCATGTTGTCAAGAAGTATTGAGAGCTTTGTATCACTACTGAATATAATCTTTGCCCCATCGTCCATGCGCAATTCAAAATCCCCATCGTCCATGCGCGTAAGAGATAAGGGTGCGTATCCCAGATCCTCAAATGCACCAATAAAAGGACGAATGCCGAAAAAATCCTGTTCGCTCATGTACGTTGAGCCTATCGGTGCATCTTCCCGATCATTATCGGCAAGAGCAAGTGCTCCAAAGTATTTGAAAAATACATTCCCCGTAAAATCGGGAGCACTTGCATATACATAACTCTGGTCATCAATGAAATAACAATCCCCAAATCGTTCACCATCTTCTACAAACTCTTTCCCGCACCAAAGGGCAAACGGTGAGCGTTCGGCAACGTCAATGCGAAGAGTGGTGAAGTTCTTTTGACGAACGACCACCCCTTCTATCCGCGCAAACGCTTCATCAATAGTAGTGATCAGTTTATTTTTTGGGTAAAAAAACGCGCTTCGCTTCGGAATAACCAAGGCATAAGAGCTATCCAACTCATCTTGTATCAACACTTCTATGTCTTCAGTGGGTGTGAGATTGTTGCCGGTGATGACAATAGAGCTGATAGTGACTTCGGGATGTCGCAAGAGCCAGCCTGCAAGCGCAACAATGACAAGCAATACAAAAATGGTAAGTGCTACTTTTATGCGAAATATCCGCCTACGACGCCTACCCAAAGCGCTCATACTTTTCTTTCTCGTTCGCCTATGTGAACGGGTGCGTCTGAGCAACTGCATGGATTATGAAATAACCTTCTTCCCCAGATACGGTTGTAGCGCCTCAGGCACCTTCACTGATCCGTCTTCTTGTTGGAAGTTCTCGATGAGTGAGACAAGAATGCGTGGCGTCGGGATTGCGGTGCAATTCAGCGAATGTACGTATCGTAGTTTTCCCGCTTTGTCTTTATAGCGAATATTGAATCTGCGTGTTTGAAAGTCATGAAAGTACGAGGCAGAACTGATCTCACGATACTTCTTCTCAAGCGGTACCCAAAGCTCAATGTCGTATTTCTTCACCTGTCCTTGTCCAAGATCGCCTCCACAATTAATCACTGTATGATACGGAATCTTGAGTGATTCAATGAACTCTTCAGTGTTTCTGTTCAACCACTCATGCCATTTCACAGACTCTTCGTGGCTTGCCTCACACAATACCACCTGTTCAAGCTTGTAGAATTCATGTACACGAATAAGTCCTTTGGTATCTTTTCCGTGACTCCCCGCCTCACGCCTGAAACAAGGAGAAAACGAGAGATATTTGACCGGCAATTCATCAAAGCTAAGTACTTCATCACTATGATATCCCATCGTCGCAACTTCCGCAGTCCCTGAAAGATACTCTCCGTCCTGTGTTTCATAGAGGTCTTCCGCATCATTTGGCAAGTGACCGGTACCGAAGAGATTGCTCTTGCGAACTATCGCGGGCACGATCATGGGATCAAACCCTTTCTTGAGGAAAAAGTCGCGTGCGTAGTTCCAGATCGCATACGAGAGAAGCGCCCCGTCATTTTTCAGAAAATACCCGCGGAAGCCGGACACTTTTACTCCCCGCTCGAAATCAACCATATCAAGCGACTTCATGATGTCTATGTGACTCTTTGGTGTAAAGGAGAATTTAGTTTTTTCTCCCCAAGCCTTGTGCTCAACATTGTCTCCGTCATCCTCTCCATCCGGAACAGAAATATCCGGCACATTGGGCACCTGTAACATAAGCGTCTGCCATTCTTTCATGATGTCGCGCAACTGCTCTTCATCTTTCTGCATCTGCTCCTTAATGTTCTTCATTTCTCGAATGAGCTTGTCGCGTTCGGTGTCAGTCACCCCTTTTGAAATAAGGTCGCTTGCTTCATTTTGCTTTACGCGGTGCCCCTCAACAACTTGAAGCATTTCGCGACGTTTATCATCAATCTCTAGCAAATGATCAATATCGATATCCGTATGCTTCTTTTTTGCACCGGCCTTTACAATATCTATGTTTTCCCGGATAAATTTAATGTCTAACATGAAGCCTATTATATAGGATGAGTGAAGACTCATAAAGCCCCGCGTCCTTCCTCCGACACGGCTGTATAGAAAAGGGATGTATCGTGCGGATTTTCATCACCCGCACACTCCTATGATATAGTGGCAACCATGGATATTCAAAAACTGACAAAGGAAGAGTTTCCCCCGCTCTTAAAGGAGATGCCGGACGCACCGAAGAAACTCTATTACAGAGGGATGCTACCGACACCTGAACTGAAACTTCTTGCGGTGGTGGGAAGTAGAAGGTTCACTCAGTATGAAAAAGAAGTATGCGAGAAATTGATCGGGGAACTTTCCGGAGCACCCATCTCGATAGTTTCCGGATTAGCTCTTGGAATAGACGCTCTGGCACACAAAAAAGCACTCGAAGTAGGCTTACATGTAACAGCCATACCCGGCTCCGGACTCAACGATGCCGTACTCTACCCCCGCACAAATGTTCCTCTGGCAAAAATGATTCTTCACTCAAAAGGAGTGCTTATATCAGAATCCGAACCAGACGAGAAAGCGGCCCTCTACAGTTTTCCAAGAAGAAATCGAATAATTGCCGGCATTTCACATGCCGCACTTATAATCGGGGCCAAGGAGAAATCCGGCTCTCTTATCACTGCGCGCCTTGCGATGGAGTACAATCGGGATGTCCTCATAGTGCCGGGTTCTATACATAGCGCAAGCAGTAAAGGACCTCATCATTTGCTTAAAAACGGAGCAGGGCTTGTTGAAAGCGGTGATGATATTTTGGAAGCGCTCGGTATACAAAAGGAAAAGAAAACGACACAAAACACACCTCTTTCCAAAGAGGAATCAGCTTTACTCAATATTCTACAGACACCTCTTGGCAAAGATGAGTTGGTAGCGCAGTCCAATATGCCGATTAGTGAAATAGACATCACGCTCTCAGCGCTCGAACTAAAAGGTATTATCGAACATCGTATGGGGAAAATTTACCTCAACACATAAGCTGTCATTTGACAGAAATACTTATTTGAAGTACTACTGTTATTCATGAATCTCGCTAGAAATGGTACGTGAGATCTTCGAAAAGGAAATAATTAAAGATAATTGCTATTGAAATGAAACTTGTCATAGTTGAGTCTCCGGCAAAGGCTAAAACAATAGAAAAATATCTCGGAGAGGACTACACTGTAAAAGCGTCTGTGGGGCATATTCGTGATCTTCCAAAAAGTAATAAAAAAGCCATCGACATTGAAAACGATTTTTCTCCCCACTACGAGGTGGCAAAAGGAAAAGAAGCCGTTATTGAAGAACTTACCAAACTTGCAAAAAAAGCGGATGAAGTCATCCTTGCCACTGACTACGACCGCGAAGGCGAAGCTATTGCATGGCATCTCTCAGAAGTGCTCGGTCTGAAAAAGCCAAAGCGCATTGTTTTTACTGAGATTACAAAAGAAGCAGTACAAGCAGCTGTTGCACATCCGCGCAAGATTGATGAAGACCTTCGGTATGCTCAAGAGGCACGCCGTGTGCTTGACAGGCTTGTCGGGTATGACCTCTCGGGACTCATTTGGAAAAAACTTCGCTACGGTCTTTCAGCCGGACGCGTCCAATCTCCTGCGCTTCGTATCATTATGGAACGAGAACGGGAGATCCGCGCGTTCATTCCCGAAGACTTTTGGGTTATTACGGCCGATGTACAAAGCAAAAAAACACCATTTACGCTAAGTTGTTCGCAAGAGCCTCGAGAAAAGGCAGAAGTTGACCGAATTGTCACAGTAGGAAAAACTGGCACTTGGAAGGTGCAGCAGGTCAAAGAGACCGAAATGAAGCGCCAGCCAAAAGCACCCTTTACAACCTCAACACTGCAACAAACAGCAAGCTCACGACTTGGATATTCTCCCTCAAATACAATGCGTATTGCACAAAGGCTTTATGAAGCCGGACTGATTACATACATGCGAACCGATAGTTCGCATCTTTCAAATGATGCCAAGAAACAGATAAAAGATGTGGTCACCAGGACATACGGAGATAACTACTACCAGGAACACACGTATAAATCAAAAAGCAAGAATACGCAGGAGGCACACGAGGCCATCCGCCCGACAGATATTAGTAAAGCAAAGGCAGGTAAATCAGCAGATCAAAAAAAGCTTTACGAACTCATCTGGGCAAGAACTGTTGCAAGCCAGATGTCAGACAGCAAAATGCTTCGCACAAAAATGATAGTAGACGTGAATGATGGTGAGATACCGACATTCTCCATTAACGGCTCCCGAATTCTTTTTGATGGATGGCTTATAGCTGACCCTGCCGCACGTGGTGAAGAAAACGAACTTCCTGCAGTAGAAAAGGGAGAAATTCTTGCCTTCAAAGATATACACGTGGAGGACAAACAAACCCAGCCACCCGGACGTTACACCGAAGCAGGCCTTGTAAAAGAACTTGAGAAAAGAGACATCGGTCGCCCTTCAACATATGCGGCGATCATGAAAACACTTGTTGATCGCGGTTACGTTGAGAAGCAGGGTCGAACACTTTTTCCAACCGATACCGGGGATGTCGTATCAAGTTTTCTTGAACAACATTTTACGAAATACATCAGTGACTCGTTCACGGCAGAGCTTGAAGATGAGCTCGATGAGATCGCCGAAGGCAAACGAGAATACGTAAAGACTTTAAAGGATTTCTATGGGCCGTTTACGAAAGAGGTTCAAAGCAAGGAAGATATAGAAAAGATATCCAACTTAGGAGATGCTCCGAAGGAATATACCTGTCCGAAATGTGGCAAGAACATGATCTATAAACTCTCAAAGAGCGGAAAGTTCATGAGCTGTGCAACATTTCCCGAGTGTCATGGTGCGCGTACTGTTGAAGGTGAAGAGTTGGAGGGACCGAAAGAACTTGATGAAGAGTGTCCCAAGTGTGGCAAAAGTAAGCTCATGGAACGTGACGGTCGTTACGGCCGCTTCATTGCCTGTGCTAGTTATCCAAAATGCAAATACGTTCGACAGGATGAAGAAGAGGCAAAGAAAGCACTTACCGGAGTAAAGTGTAATGTGTGTAGTAAGGGAGAGATGATGGAGCGACGAGGTCGCTTTGGTCTTTTCTATAGTTGTTCAGAATACCCGGACTGCAAACACGCCATTAAGGCAAAGCCTACCGGCAGAACCTGTTCGTATGAGCGAGAAGATAAAGGTGGTGTGTGTGGCGCACTCATGATGGAAGGGACAAAGACGATACCGGAACGCTGTAGCGACAAGACATGTCCCAACCATAACCCGCACAAGCTGGAGAAGTCTAAGTAAAAGACGCAAACTGCTTTGCGTCGCAACGAGTCTTTGTCGGGCGGAGCGATGTTTCGCTGACAAGCGAAACCGCGAGCCGGGGTCGACCGCACTTAGTATTTTGTGAAGGTGAGGAATTCTGAAAGAATTACAAGCGAGCAAAATACTTAGTGACGGGTGACCAAAGGTACCTCCAAACGCTGCAGCGACAAGACATGTCCCAACCATAACCCGCACAAGCTGGAGAAGTCTAAGTAGAAAATAGAAGAGGGAGCCCTTAAAGGCTCCCTTTTCCCCTGCACTGGGTGACCCGGGTGACTTAGGTTCACTCTTGATAACGACTGTCAGCCGCATCACTGCAATCGCAGACCTTGCCGACAACGACATGCTCGTCATCGACCGCCTCTCTCATACCGAAGATCGGATTCCCCCTTTCATCTTCCCCGCGATGCACCAGTCCTTTGCCGGCCTCTTCGAGATCTGCCGGCGTTAGTGGTGTATCCGAAAGAGTTTGCGGTTGTCTTAAGCACCTGGGACCGGAATGACCATAATTGATCCATCGATTCCACGTGTCTTGTGCGAGTGCACGATCCTGTGAAGTAGACGGGTGGTCTTGTGGAAGCGGCTTGCAAGAGCCTTCACCGGTGTCTCCCAAAAAAGCTGAATTGGTCATGAGCAATTCCCTGTTGCAAAAATTCCAGTTCAAAATATAATGAACATTATGCCAAGTGTCAAGGACATTATCACACAAATGCCCAACTCCCCTTTAGAAGAGGATGTGGCCCTTATCACAAAAGCATATCACTTCGCAGAAAAAGCGCATGAGGGGTATACGCGATATTCCGGAGACCCTCATTTTGTACACGTGTGTGAGACAGCCAAAAAACTTGCCGAATTCGGCATGGGACCGAAGACCATTGCGGCAGGACTTCTGCATGACACCATTGAGGATACAGAGGTTACTGCTGAGGAAGTATTAAAAGAATTTGACAAAGAAATTCTTTTTTTAGTTGAGGGAGTGACAAAGTTGGGCCGCCTTAAATACCGGGGTGCAGAGCGGCACGCAGAGAGTTTGCGTAAGCTCTTTGTTGCCACAGCACAAGATGTGCGGGTGCTTATCATCAAACTTGCGGATCGGCTTCACAACATCAAGACGCTTGAGCACGTGCCACGTAAAGATCGTCGTGATCGTATAGCAAAAGAAACACTTGAGATCTACGTACCACTTGCCTACCGTCTCGGTATTCGAGCTTTGCATCGGGAACTTGAAGATTGCGCCTTTAAAGAAGCATATCCGAAAGAATATGAAGAGATTCGCGTCTTGATGAAGAAACATCGTCCCGAAGTAGTGAAGCGTTTGAACAAAATTGAAAAATCAATTCGGAAAGAATTCGCCAAAGAGGAACTAAAAGATATCCAGATCTATTCACGCATCAAGGGACTTTACAGTTTGTATAAAAAACTGCAACGTAAGGATGATATTGAAAAAGTATACGACATTGCTGCACTCCGGGTCATTGTACCAACAGTAAGCGACTGTTACGCAGCACTTGGCGTCATTCACGGATCGTGGCGACCGCTTCCAAACCGCATCAAGGATTATATTGCCTTTCCAAAACCGAACGGTTATCAAAGTCTGCACACAACAATTTTTACCGGTGATGGAGGGATTGTTGAAATACAGATTCGAAGCACAAAGATGCACCGCGAAGCCGAATATGGTATCGCTTCTCACCTCTCCTACAAGAACGGCCCCAAAGCAAGAGGGTTCGATAAGAATTTTCTGTGGATCAAACAACTCTTACCAAAGTCTTTTGTAGGAGAAGAAGAAGTTGTTTCAAGCGATGCATATTTGAAGAACGTTGACGTTCCAAGTTGGCTAAAGCAACTTGCGGCTGAACAAAGAGAGGCGACGAAGCCGTCTGAGTTCATAAAGCAACTGAAAAGTGATTTCTTTGGGCGACGTATCTTTGTCTTCACTCCAAAAGGAGACGTTATCGATCTACCGGCTGAATCAAGTCCGATCGATTTTGCATATGCGATCCACTCTGAGATTGGCGATCACATCTCCGGAGCAAAGGTAAATAGTAAAATGGTGTCCCTCGACACACACTTACAAAACGGAGATATTGTGGAGATTGAAACCAAAAAGAAAAGTGAGCCCAAGCGCAAGTGGCTCGACATCGCAAAGACCTCGCTTGCCCGAAAACATATTCGAAGTCATATTCAAAAGAAAACGGCCTAAACCGAGAAGTTCTTGATCGAGTAAAGATCTTCGTCCTCTTCCTTCTCCGGGTTCTGTTGCGCTTCCTCTTCGGGAGGAGCTTCGTGAATCTCATCTGAAGTGGCATCATTTTGCAGAAGTGCCAACTCCTCTTCACTCATTACCGTCTCCGAAGCATGAGAAGGGTCTTGGTCTCCGTTTTCTCTGTTTGTTGCATCAGTAACGTCCTCACCGAGTACGCGCGCGATATTCTTGCGCTCTTCCACTTCATTGTTCAATGTCTCAAGCAAATTTCTCAGATCATCATTTGAAAAGAAATCGATCACGATCTTCCCGCCCACCTCACGAGCCTCTATTTGAACCCGTGTGCCAAGTGTCTCAGTAAGTTGTTGTTCCAAATTGATTATTTCAGGGTCGTATGTTCGTGGCTTTTTGCGAATCTTCTCTACCGCGATCCTTCGTGCAATTGATTCTGTTTCTCGAACAGTAAGTTTTTTGGCCATGATCTCCTTAAACACGGTCAGCTGTTCATCCGGCCTATCACCCAGCATGAGAAGCGGACGGCCATGTCCCTCACTAATGCCGCCACTGCGCATCGCATCTTGCATGATGGTCGGCAAATTCAGAAGCCGCATGCTGTTTGAGACATATTCGCGACTCTTCCCTACCTTAGCGGCAATTTGAGCGTGCTTAAACTTGAACTCGCGGGCAAGCTGTTCAAATGCCAAGGCCCGGTCAATGGGATTTAGATCCTCGCGCTGCAAGTTTTCAATAATGGCAAGCTCCAGTTTCATCTGGTTCGTCTCTTCGTCATTTCTGATAAGAACCGGTACCTGCTTAAGACCCGCGATCTTGGCGGAACGCAAGCGCCTTTCGCCTGCGATGAGTTCATAGCGAACACTTAAGCCTCCGTCTTCCTTCTCTTCTTCAATTTTAGTAACCACAAGTGGCTGCATGATGCCATATTGTCGAATAGAATCGGCAAGGCCGGCAAGCTTCGTCTGGTCAAACTCTCTTCTTGGTTGATATGGATTTGGTGAAATTCTGTCTATTTCCACCCAGAAAATCGAATCGTTTTGATATGACATCGTATGTATTTTCGTTTAAGTGGCTCTATTGTAACACAGTGAATATTTTCACTAATTGCATAAGGTGTGAACATGCAGTATTCTTTCTCCTATGCCGGAATGGCGGAATTGGTAGACGCGCACGACTCAAAATCGTGTTCCTTCGGGAGTGGGAGTTCGATTCTCCCTTCCGGCACTACATACAAAAAACCTCTCTTCCGAGAGGTTTTTTTGTTCTTACGATTACTTGTCCTTCAGATACTCAAGCATTGAGTCGACATCACTAACCTCAAACGGATCAGTCGGGCAGTCATCCTGAAATCCCGGCTCAACAAAAAGCTTTTCAATCTTGCCGTCATCAACAAACATGCTGTAACGCCATGAGCGTTCTCCAAAACCAAGATTATTTTTCTTTACAAGCATACCCATTTCGCGGGTGAAGTCACCTGAGCCGTCCGGTAGTAATTTCACATTCTTCACATTCTGGTCTTTACCCCAGCTGTTCATAACAAAGGCGTCATTGACCGAGATGCAATACACCTCATCAACACCGAGGCCCTTAAGCTCCTCATATTTCTGTTCATATCCCGGAAGATGAGTTGATGAACATGTTGGTGTAAATGCTCCCGGAAGCGAGAACACGACAACTTTTTTACCTTTAAAAAGCTCACCGGTGTGTACGTCTTTCCAGTCAAACTCGCCACTCTCGTCTTGTACACGTGTCTTGAGCACCACATCCGGCGCATTCGTCGGAGTACTTAATTCTTTGGTCATAATTACAATGAAGTTACATATTAATGCTGTAGTAGTATATCATAGCTCATATGGAAACAAAGATACTCACGATCGTCGGGCCAACAGCGTCAGGCAAAACAAGCCTCTCCATTGCACTTGCCAAAAGATTTAATGGCGAGATCATTTCCGCTGACTCCCGACAAGTGTATCGCAGACTCGATATTGGTACTGAAAAGGTCACTCCGGAAGAAATGCAAGATGTCCCCCATCACCTGATCGACGTTGCTGATCCGCAAGAAACATTTACGGTGTCGGATTTTGTAGCCGGCGCGAAAAAAGCAATCTTGGACATAACAAATCGAGACAAACTTCCGATTCTGGCAGGAGGCTCGGGTTTTTACATAGATGCCCTGCTCTACAACATCGATATCCCACACGTGCCACCCGATCAACAATTAAGAGAAGAGCTTGAAAAGCTGGACACCCATGACCTGTTTGAACAACTGATCAAAAAGGACCCGAAGCGCGCATCAACGATCGACCCACACAATAAAAGACGTCTCATCCGGGCACTTGAGATCATTGAAGCACTCGGTTCAGTTCCTGAGAACACTCATAATAAAATGATATACGACTCATGTATCATCGGAATACAAACCGAAAGCGAAAAACTTGCCGAAAGGATCAGGTCTCGACTAACTGACACAGTGAACAAAGGACTTGTAGAAGAGGTCAGGAGACTCCGAGCAGAAGGACTTACATGGGAGAGATTGTATGAATTTGGTTTGGAATATCGAATCGTTGCTGATCATGTGCAAGGAAAGATACCAGAAAGCGAATTAGTACCCAAGATGATGACCGCCTTACAACAATACGCAAAACGCCAAATGACATGGTTCAAACGAAATCAAGACATTGAATGGTTTTCGCTTGAAGAGAGGGAAAAAATCGAAGATCGTATAAACGATTTTTTAGGCGGGTCCACTAGGACTTGAACCTAGGACGGCGGTTTTGGAGACCGCTGTTTTACCAACTAAACTATAGACCCATGACGATACTCTACCAAGAATCGTCTGTTTTTAAAATAACCCCGTACGGGGTTATTTTATTTTTTCGTCTGCTTGTAGATGACGTGTTTTTTCAGCGTCGGGTCGAATTTCTTAAATTCCATTTTTTCCTTATTCTGAGCACCTTTGCTGTTTTTCTTTCGGCGAGTCCAGTAGATGTGCTTTGACTCCTCTGACTTCATCTTTACCAAATGATCTTGTGACATGTTCGTATTAGTTATGTGAAGCTAACTATATGGCATTTCTTTACATCGGTCAAGATGTATAAAGCCCCGAAAAATTGGTGTTTTTCTTTTGGTGCGCCGGGCAGGATTCGAACCTGCGTAGGACAAGTCCGGTGGATTTACAGTCCACTGCGATTGACCACTCCGCCACCGACGCATCTTCATCAACCCTACGAGTTGATGAAAGCTATGTTAACACCTTTTCTTTTTTAGTGGAAGATGTTTTCTTTTTCTTCGAAACTTTTTTCCCTTGCTTTGTCACTTTGAAATCAAGTTCGTCTTTCTTCATATCCACTTCAATCTCTCCTCCCTCCATCACACCCGAAGAGATCATGAGTGAAGCAACTGTCGTAAGTATCTTCTTTTGGATCAGTCTTTTAAGCGGACGTGCGCCGAATTGCGGATTGTAGCCCTCCTTCGCCAGATACTCAAGCACCTTTGGTTTGACAACAAGTGCAATGTTCTTGTTTGCCAAGCGCTCTTTGACGATATTGATCTGCATCTTCACGATCTTCTTGATCGCGGCGGGAGAAAGGATGTTGAATATGATGATCTCGTCGAGTCGATTAAGAAACTCCGGACGGAAAAACGAATTGAGGTTATCAAGCACTTTACCCTTCGTGTTTTCGTACTGGTTCTTATCATCCTCTTGGGAAGAAAAGCCGAGCTTCTGCATTTTCTGGATATGTTCTGCGCCAATATTTGAGGTCAAGATAACGATCGTGTTCTTGAAGTTTACGGTGCGCCCTTTCGCATCAGTCAAGCGACCGTTATCAAGCACCTGGAGCAAGATGTTGAATACCTCCGGATGTGCCTTTTCGATCTCATCGAACAGAATGACCGAGTATGGTCGATGGCGCACCGTCTCAGTAATGGCACCACCCTCTTCATGTCCCACATACCCAGGAGGCGAGCCAATAATCTTGGAGACAGCATGCTTTTCCATGTACTCCGACATATCAACACGAATAAGTGCATTTTCATCATCAAACATGAACTCTGCAAGCGCTTTTGTAAGCTCCGTCTTTCCGACACCGGTCGGACCAAGAAGTAAGAAAGATCCAATCGGTCGGTTTGGGTCGGCAACACCGGCCCGTGAACGCTTAACCGCATCTGCCACAAGCTGCACCGCTTCCTCTTGTCCGACAATGCGTTTCTGCAGTTCTTTCTCCATGCGAGCAAGTTTTTCTGCCTCCTCTTCAAGCATGCGTGCAACGGGCACCGAGGTCCAACGAGACACAACGTCTGCGATATCTTCTTCGGTGATCTCCTCCTTAAGAATGCGACGCGAGCTTTGCAGTTTTTTGAGCCGTTTTGTTTTTATCTGGAGTTCTTTTTCAAGTTTCGGGATCGCGCCATAGCGGATTTCTGCGGCACGCACCAAGTCAGCAGTCACTTCTGCCGCCTCAGCATCATTACGCAGACCTTCAAGTTGCTCTTTGATGCCTTTTATCTCGGTAAGGGTCTGTTTTTCGTTTTGCCACTTTAGTTCCAATTCACTTGTCTTTTCACGGAGGTCTGCAATCTCTTTGTCTATTTTCTTTGTCCGTGCGATTGCTTTCTTGTTTGCCTTGTCTGAAGCATCTTTCGAGAGCGCCTGTTTTTCGATCTCAAGACGCATGATCTTACGGTGGGCATCTTCAAGCGATGGCGGCTTGTTCTCAAGAGAGATCCGAAGTACGGATGCCGCCTCATCGATCAAGTCGATTGCCTTATCAGGCAAAAATCGATCGGTAATGTAACGACTGGAAAGGTTCACAGCAGCAACAATAGCATCATCAGTGATATGTACGCCATGGAAGAGTTCATACTTTTCCTTAAGTCCACGCAGGATGGCAACCGCATCTTCAAGCGATGGCTCTTGTACATGTATCGGCTGGAAACGTCGGGTCAATGCCGGGTCCTTTTCAATGTACTTTTGATACTCCTTGAGTGTGGTCGCACCGATTGCGCGCAGTTTGCCGCGAGCAAGTGCAGGCTTGAGCATGTTTGACGCATCCATCGAGCCTTCCGCCATTCCCGCTCCAACGATGGTATGAATCTCGTCTATAAAGAGTACGGTTTGCCCGTCTGAGCGTTCGATCTCCTTCATTATATTCTTCAGGCGTTCTTCAAATTCACCCCGATACTTGGTACCTGCAATCAAGAGACCAAGGTCAAGTGAAAGTAGCTCTTTCCCTTTCAAACTCTCAGGCACATCACCTGTTGCCATTCGTTGGGCAAGCCCTTCGGCAATCGCTGTTTTTCCAACACCGGCCTCTCCAATGAAGATCGGATTATTCTTAGTCCGCCTTGAAAGTATCTGTATCGCACGATTGATCTCAGTATCACGGCTGATAACCGGATCAAGTTGGTTCTCTGTTGCAAGCTTTGTAAGATTTCTCGTGTATTTTGAAAGAGAACGTCTCTGCTTTGGCGCTCCGGCATCCGTGATGTTGCTGTTCTTAAGCTCTCGAAGCACATTCATGACATTTTCCTTATCAAGCCTGAATCGGTTGAGCAGTTCTCGTGCCGCACCTGGATGATCGAAAATGGCAACAAACAGATGCTCTGTCGAAACAAATGAGTCTTCCAGGCTTTGCGCAATCTTGCTTGACGTCTCAAATATCTGAGCTAACTCCGGAGTCAGGTACAATTGATACGACGAAGAAAGCACGGAGGAATTTTCCGGCGCTTCGATGGCCTCGAAAAGAGAGTCAGTAAGAAGAATGGTATCAACCTCGAGCTTTTCAAGAATCGAGTACACGATACTTTCTTCCTGCAAGACAAGTGGGGTCAGAAGGTGAATTGGACTTACATGGTTTTGACCACGCTCAACAGCAAGCTCGTGCGCTCTGCGCACTGCTTCTTTTGCTTTTGTCGTAAAATTTCCAAACGGTGTCATGTTTTTTTATTATATAACCTATTTTTATTTAACTTGTTACGAATACCTCTAGCTTTCAAGCGTTTCGGGTGTGTCTTCTGCCGTCTCGCCAAGTTCTTCACCCGCAGGGCTCTGTGATACAGCTATAACTGACTTGACCACGGAACTTGCAGTGTAGAGTCCGGGTGTTCCTTCAAGGTCGATCCCGACAATCTCTCCAAAAATATTGACCAGAGGACTTCCCGGAATACTTCCTGCGATGTTGGTTTGTACAGAGAGAAGTTTTGATGTGGTTGTTTCACCTTCCACCACATCGCCTTCGATCAAGCTTGCAATAATTCCCATCGAAACACTTGTGCGATCCTCTCCGCCAAGTGCGATCACAGTCTGTCCAAGTCGAAGAGCGTTCTCGTCTGCAAATGTTGCGGTGCTAAGTGCGAGCGTGTCATCTTCAGTAAGCGGCTCTATCTGTATCAACGCTAACGTGTCGTCACTTTGTACCACACTAACCTCATGCAGAACCCCGTCCGGCGTAAGAGCGACAAGCTCTCCAAC
>JANQMM010000058.1 GCA_028280145.1 Minisyncoccota bacterium
AGCGACACAGCCCCCATTCACACAGTTGCAAGAGTACTGTTCTTCCGAATCCCAGCTGACACAATCACATTCTGAATCCGATTCACATGTTATCTGCTCACTTGTGAGTTCAGTCTCGACAGGTATGGATTCCAGCATTGGACAAACAACAGCACATTTGTTGTCTATGCATACACCTTGGTATGGGCAGTTGGATTGTATTGCGTATGAAATTGGCGTTGGACAATCGCTGTGGGCTCGGCATTCTAATCCGGTACGTCCTGAAAATTCTTGCTGATCGACAAAAGGTTCAGGATTTGAGCCTGAGACTGAGCTATTGAAGTAAGACCCGTGGATCAGGATCAATAAAAATATGTAGATGGTGATGAATAACACACTTGCGATTCTCGCATTCCATTTAGTGCGCGTAAGAAAAAACAGATAGCCAAGAATTCCATAAAACAGGACACTTACTACTGCCATTGTGCCGACAGAGAGCAGGCCCGACACGCTTTGAGTGTCTAGTATGCCCGTAACAACAATTTTCGGAAAGAACGTGAGGGGGTAGGTAAGTATGCCCACAATAGGGAGTATCAGCCCCAATGTGCTTACTGGGATCAGTAATGCACCGAACACTAGTCCTGAAAACACATACTTCTTCATATTTTTTTGAAATATAGCAAAGCTTATGACAAACTGAGAGCTTCTTTCACTTTCGCAAGCACTCCTTCAAGTTCCCAATCACTTTTTGGCAGGTAATGGACTACATTGTGCTCTATTGCGTCACTTAGATTCGCAACATTTGCCGAATTGGAGAAGATGATCACGTGAGTGTTCTTGTTCTCCTCTGTCTCTCGCAATTTCTCCAGCACGGATAAGCCTTGTGTGCCGGCGATCTCAAGGTCAAGCAATATCAGGTCTGGTCGCATTTTCTCCGCAAGCGTGAGCCCCGCTGTGCCACTTTCAGTGCACACTGTTTCAAAACCCTCTTTATTGAGCATGTTAGAGAGAAGAAGGGACAGATCCTTGTCGTCTTCAATTATAAGAATTTTTTTTCTTGGTTCCATTACGTCAGTGTATCATGAGGCATCGTGGTGTTCCACGACCTGTTTTTTGTTTTGTTCATTGTCCTTGCGATCAAGTGAGAAGGAAAATGTAGTTCCTTTTCCAAGTTCTGAGGTAAACCAGATAGTACCAGACATACGTTCCAATAGCGATTTGACAATAAAAAGCCCTAACCCCGTTCCTTCGACATCGTGTGCGCTCTTTGACCGCCAGAACTTCTCAAATACGTGCTCTTGATCTTCCTTACTAAGCCCTGCGCCGGTATCAGTGATATGAAATGTAACTTTGTTATTTGTATCTTCAGCCGAGACGTCCACAGAAGTCCCTTTTCGGCTGAATTTAACAGCATTGGAGAGCAAATTGGTGAATACTTCTTTGAGCCTCACTGCATCCGCGTGCACGTGTGGAAGGGTGGGCATATTGTTTTGGATCGTTACCTCATGCTCTTCTGTAAGTCCTTGTATTTCTTTGCACGCTTCCACAAAGGCGTCATGTGCGGAAGTGTTTCCAAGAGTAAGTTGAAGCGCGCCGCTTTCGATGCGTGTAACTTCAAGAAGGTCTTCTACGAGAAGCAAAAGCCGGTCATTGCCTCGTTTGATGATGTCGAGTAGTTCTTTTTCATCTTTAAACAGCTCAGGTCGTTCTGAGCGCAGTGAGCCTAAACCCCACTTGATGGCGTTTGCTGGTGTTCTCAATTCGTGTGCCGCAATGAACACAAACTGATCCTTTAGCTCAAGGATTTCTTTTGCTTGCCGCATTTCAAGTTCTCGCAGGTCCACGATGCGTTCGAATGCACGAACAATGATGAACGAAACAGTAATGAGGAATATGGTGACAAAGAGAATGATAAGTGTAATGATCTGCGCGTCAATATATTGTTGCCCGACATTGTAAGTCACCAGAATAACACTGATGACCACAATTCCCATGACGAGAAAAATAAATTGCGGGCATGACCAGAACTCGACATGCAACCTTCGGCACTGTGCGACGATATTTAGCTCATGCAGGATCTTTCGTATCAACATAAGGCCATAATAACACGCATTGGTCTTCCCACAGTACCTGTCTTGTATCTAATTGCCGGGAATGAAGCGGTCTTTATTGAGGAGAGCAATACACACGCCAAAGACAATAACCACAAGGTACACTGCCATAATCACGACGTATGGATACGGAACAGCGCTAAGGGCTCCCAAAATGAGAGCTGTCACCCACGAAACGATCGAGACCACACCGCTTACAAGCATTGAAATACGCCCACGCATGAACTCATCGGAAGAGGGGAAGTGGTGTTCAACGTGCCTCTTTAGCCGGGGGATATGGAGTGCGTGGAAGAATACTGCGTTCACGGTTAAAATGCCGACGATTGTCATTTTTGCCAAAAATTTTGTTGAGGCAAGATAACCGCTTGGGTCAAGAAGAAACATGCCGAGACCGGAGGCAATGAGCAACCCAAGCCCTGCCCAGACAACGGTACTGCCGAGTGTAAGAAAGCTCATTTCCACCGAAGCGATACGTTTATCGCGAACGGTCTTGAAGAACATAAGGTCTGAAATGATTGCACCACCAACACCAAGAGCTACGCCCAAAAGATGCACGATCACAAAAAGCGTTTTTGTATCAATGAAATCGAACATTGCGGTGTGAAATTACCTAAGCATTATAACACGTTCCGGATGTGGTGGGTGGGGAATACGTCCTGTCGTCCACACACCCGTTGCAGAATCATTTCCTCTTCCATCTTTTCTATTGTATTTTGTAAACAGATCATCGTTCAAGTTGAGTGAGGTTATGTTATGAAAGAAGCAACTACTCTGAAGAGAAAAGGGGATATCGTTGTTGACCAGGAGACGAACACGCATGACATTCGTCTCTATGGTACGCATGTACGAAATCTTGAAGACGGCGAAGAGGTCGGGGAAGGTATCCATCGATTCATTCTACCCACACCCTTTGAAGACCCCGAATTCGTAGAAGGGGCGTTAACCTGCACCGTGGCAGAATGGTCGGTCGAGGATTCGGCTACTGGGTTTCTGGTCGGCTGTTATGTACACAATCTTCTCTTCGGTACAAATACGGCCATTGTTGATGTTCTTGTTCGGACACACAACGCAGTCGTTGTCGCGGTAAATATCGAAGGACGCATTGTGGACAAGAAAAACCTCACACTTTAGTCAAGACACAGTGAAGACACAGTTTCTTCACTGTGTCTTCGCCATTTCTGCGATCACAAAAAACTGCATTCGCCCCCCAAAGAGGGGTGAATGCAGTCAGGTGACATCGAGTGCACGTCGGAGTTCGGCGAGCTTGACGGAAATTTGTGCCGGCATTTCTCGAGAGAGGAAATCGTGCAATTGATACTGAACAAGCGCTTCCCGGCCTGTTTGACTGATACGATATGCGCTAATACCTTTCTTGCATCTGTCAGTTTCTTGCGGGTCAAGTTCCAGGAATCCTCCCCAGACGAGTGCGCTATTTGTGCGTGTTGTAAAACCGGGAGCGTCTTCATTATTACTGACTGAGACACGGTACATCCCACCTTCGAGTTCCTCAATGAAGCAGAGAGACGCTCCTTCTCGGGTGAGGTGATGGAGTATCCGAAACTGGGTTTTTGTTGGTAGGGCTTGTTTGTCCCAAAGCTCCGGATGCAACTTTCTTGGCTTTGGCATGGTTCTTCCCATTTACGTCAAAGAACGGTGGGCATAGTATACAGGAATTCGTTTCTTCTGTCTGCGGTCGCCAAAGAAGGTACATTTTAGGCCTTTATACAAGTAATTGCCGACATCTTCGCCTGGATGATGCAGTAATTTAGGTTTTCGTGCGTTCTATGCTATAGCTAACAATATGTCCGAGAATATCGAATATAGTCAGGAGAATGAACATATGTTAATTGAGAGAGCGCGCAGTGATCCGCGCGCTTTTGGTGAGCTCTACGATCATTATTTCCCGAAAGTATTCCGGTATATCAGTTGGCGGGTGGGAAGCAAGCGGGATGCGGAAGATCTTGTTTCTGATGTCTTTATGAAAGCGCTTGATAAACTCACATCCTTCGCTCCCAGGAAGAACGCGACCTTCTCAAGCTGGCTTTTTCGTATTGCTCACAATACTGTTGTTGATTATTATCGAACACATAGCAGGATGAAATATGTCCATATTGACGATGTTCCGGAGATTGAAGACGATACGTTACTTCCTGACACGTTGGCCGAGCGGAAAGAAGTGTTTCAGCGTATGCGTGCATTAATAGATATATTGCCTGACCGCCAGAAGGAAATTCTTACGATGCGGTTCTTTGGGGAGATGCGAAATAAAGAGATCGCACAAATACTTGGCATATCAGAAAAAAGTGTCGCCTCGGCATTGACTCGCAGTTTGGCAAAATTGCGAAAAGTGATAGGCGAGCAGTAAATATGCCTTTGTTGCGTTTTAGTCGATGAAGGTGCAAATAAGTAAGTATGAGAACACAAGACGATAATTTGAAGGATAAACTGATGAAACAGTTTAAAAAGACGAAGCCAAAGGCTAGTGAGGATTTTCGGCTTTCACTTCGAACACGTCTTCTTGAACGACACACTCAATACAAGCGCGTAGTTGAATCTCATAATACCAACACTTTCTCTTTAGAGGTATTAATTGATGTATTTACCATGCAAAATATAAAACGTATCAGCATTGCTGTTCCGGCACTTGTGCTTTTGGTTGCGGTTGTTGCAACAACAATAGTTGTGCCACAGATGAAGGTTGCACAGGCAGAAGAAATTGCCCGACAGAATCCACAAGTGCAAGCGCTTCTTAGTGAGGGTGCAGAAATTGCACATGTTGAATTGATTAATGGCACGGCGGAAGTGCTTGTCGCTCCTGCATATTTCGTGCACATGGGAGAGGGTGGCGAAACCGCTACCATTTCAATGAGACAAATTGATGTTGAGTCTATTGAAGGGTACGAAGTAGATTGGTCTGAAGGAGAAGGAGTAAGTGCAGTGGTGCACGGGGCGAAAGCAAGTGATTTTGCAACGAGTGTAACTGATTTTGTAAAGGTGCAAGTTGATTTTGATCAGGATGCAGTTGTAAATATGTATGCAATTCCCACAACCAATGCAGTTGCAGGCGGGATAGAACTCATCTCTGAAACGGATGACGAACGTGTCTACAAGCTGCCAAATGGAAAGACCATAAAAGTCAAAATGCATATGAGTACGGACGGTAACACTGACACCGCGACCATCTTTGAGTTAGAGGAAATAGAATAACTTGAAATCACTGACTTATATGCACAAGAGTTTGTGTGATGTCGTAACAGCAGACCGCCCAGAGGCGGTTTTCTGTTACAGAGACTAAATGGATGTACCCGAGCTTGTCTCGTTGTGCGTGAATAACAAGATTAAACGTCGTTTACCGCACGTGCCTTACACACGCCGCCAAGATGTCATCCCAGTTTTCAATATTAAAGTGTCCTTTGTTGGGCACAAAATGAAAGTCTACATCGGGTATTGTCCGTTCTAGATACACCCCCATTTTTCGAGGTACAAAGATATCCTCTTCGCCGAGCCAAATGTGTGTTGGTACCCTGATATCTCTGATAGAAAACTTCCAATCGCTATAACAGATAAGGGCTTCATATGCACCTCCTTTTGTGCTTTTTCGAAAGGCTTCCTGCAAGATCGAAGTGAATTTTTTTACAAATACTGCGTCTTTCAGGAGAGATCTGTCAGATGTCGAGACGCTTGATTGCATGATTCGGAAGAATAATTGAGGCGCGAATCGCACACACCATCCGATCGGGGCAAAGAGCACGCGCATCAAGACCGGAAACTTTCGTGCCAATCGCAAGTAGAACCGATCAAGGCGGTTGAGTGTTGATTTTATTTCCGATGACGCCACTGGTCCCCACGGGCCTAATGCTCCAACAAAGCGTAGTCGGTCGGGTGAAATAGTGGCACCACAGGCGAATAGATGTGGTCCGGCGCCGGAATGGCCCACAACACCAAATTGTTGATGTCCTAGTGTATCGGCGAGCATCAACACGTCCTCCGGCCAATCCAAAAAAGTGCGCTTTGGTTGGAAAGTGGAGTGACCAAAACCGGGACGGTCGAGTGCTATCAATCGAATACCATGTTTTTTCCCGGCACTATCGGCGAAGACTGCTTCGTGACGACTGCTTGGTGTACCATGGAAATAAAAGGCGGGAAAACCTTTTGGGTCACCGTATTGGCTATAACAAAGCGTACGGCCATCGGGCAGGGTGTGTAGTTGATATTCTTTATGTATTTCCGGCAATTGGACCCTGGTTTGTGTTTTCATGTTCAAGAGTATAGCAAAGATTCTTCGTACTTTTCTTTGCGTTGCTCTGTTCTCTTGATCGGGCTGGAATTTGTTTCTGTTAACAACTCGACTCCTTATTTTCTTATGTAATACAAATAGCCCCGCCGCTCGCCAGAGGCGAGGGCGGGGCGAAGGCCGACCTTAACAGTCGATGCTGTGTTGCCATTCGATCTGTTCGGTAATCGAAAACCGAACGTCTTGCTTCTTGGGCGATGCAATGATCTTACAGCAGTTGGCAAAGCCAAGAGGCATGCCAGCTCGTTCTTCCATGAGCGGGCGTGCCGCATCGGTTCCCAGGAGACGAGCTATCTCCAAACCGACCTTGGAGAACGGATCGAAGTCGATGACAACTCCGTCTCCGCGACGCTCCGCTCGCAGAGCAGAAGTCCCGTCGTTGCCGAGGCGCTTCTTGACGTGGCCGAGAGGGTCATCGAGACCCTCGCGGACTGCTTCCGCTAAGGTAATGATGGCCGTAAAGCCACGTCTTGTGTCGCGCTCCATGGCATGTAGCAATGCAACTTCGGGTGTATCTCCAGCTTTGAGTCTGGGAATTGCGCTTGGAAAGGACATGTGAAAGTCTCCCGCTTTCGGTTAGAAAATGGCGCTGATTGCAAGATACATTCAGCGTACACACAACTAAGATAATTATGTATACGCTATCTACATCGTCGCAATATTTTTTTGAAGCGAGAAGTTTGAATCAATTTGTTTTGTGAGGTCTTGACCTGCCTCTTCATTTGCCCAGCTCTCAGCATTCTTTTTATGGAATTCGACAGCCAGGTCATAATATCGCTCCCAATTTTTCGTTCGTTTGTCTATCTCAGAAATAATTCGATCAAGAGCCTCCTTGTTTCTCTTTTCCATTTCAGTTATTGGCAGAAACTGACCTTTTTCCATAGCCCTGATGTATTTTGAGTGTGAAAAAGTTGCAACAAGATCGTCTCCCACATGTTCTTGTATGAAAGCGATATCTTGTTCATCGTCTACTTTGTTGCCAATTACCCTGATGCATACATCGTATTGTTTTGCGTACTCCCTATATTGCTTGTAAACACTCACTGATTTTATGGTTGGCTCAACCACTAAAAAGGTGATGTCAAATCGAGTGAAAAGACCGGAGGCAAACGAGTCTGCTCCTGCAGTCATATCGACGAGCACATACTCCTTTTCCTTGTCTATAAGATGGTTGAGTAATAGTTCTACAGAACCGGTTTTAGAGTGGTAACAACGGATCCCAAGGTCGTCTTCAGTAAATGAACCAACTGCCATAAGCCGGACACCGCCTATTTCTTTTACAAAATGGTCATAAATAGGATTTTCTTCCATTACACGAATGAGACGTGAGCCGGTACCCGGAGGGGTCGTTTTGATCATGTCTGACCCTTGCTTGATCAGGGAATTGTTGCCTCGAAGATAATCCTTTATTTTGGTCATCTCAAGGCCCATAGCAGGCACTTGTTTACTTTCTTCCTCCGAGAGTCCGAGTGATTGTCCCAAGTGTTGATTAATATCTGCATCAATTGCCAAAACAGGCATCTTTTTGGATGCTATGTATCGAGCTATGGTAGAGGAGAGGGTGGTTTTGCCGCTACCTCCTTTTCCAACGAATGCTACTTTCATGAATGCAAATAATTTGCGTTTATGTTAGCATACCTGAATGCAATTGCAATATATGACCAAAACTCAACAGAATACGGTATGTGCACATTTAGATCGCGCAAAACTCAAGCACACTAAGGCCAGATTCGCGGTTCTCTCTGTCTTGTTGGAGGCGCGTAGCCCACTTACCATTGAGGATATACAAAGACAACTAAAAGTGAAGGTTCATACAGTGACACTTTATAGGATGCTTAAAAAGTTTGTTGAAAGTGGGATCGTGTACCAGACAGACCTTCGCACAGGAAAGGCGTATTATGAATTCCAAAAAGAACATCATCATCATGTTACTTGTACAGACTGTGGTCTGCAGGAAGAGGTGAAGACGTGTGTGGCAAGGCTTCAAAATAATGCACAGAAAGAAACGAAGAACTTCAAAAATATAAATACTCACTCACTTGAGTTTTTTGGTGTGTGTAACAAATGTACGAGCGGGTAAATTCGATAACTTCGTTTTCCCCAGAAGAGGATATTTTTGGGCGGAAAACTCACACGGCGTTTATGTTAAGGTGTGCTAGAATATAGCCACAACACTCCGCAGGAAGAGTAAAGGGAGTGCTCTTTATGGCAACACTTGAGTCTGCATTTTCATTCATTAAACGCAAATGGCTAACAATATTGATTGTCGTCATTGTTGTTGTATTTAT
>JANQMM010000010.1 GCA_028280145.1 Minisyncoccota bacterium
TCGCATTTGTTGTATTCCACAGAAGTGTGGTTGATTCTCCTGCGGTGATAGAGGCATTGGTTGCTGAAAGAGAGACAGTTGGTGGTGTGGGGGGTGGTGACGAAGATCCCTGACTAGACAGATCCGCAATCTCTGAATCAGTGAGTGCTCTATTGTAAATACGAATTTCATCAACGGCACCCTTAAACGGTTGTGCCGGTCGATGATCGACACCAACATGCAAATCTTCGCCACGTGCAACAATTGAAGAACTAAGATTGAACGCACCCGCCTCTGTGCCATTGATGTATATCCTTAGCGACGAACCGTCATAGACACATGCAACATGATGCCACTCACCAAACGACGGAACATTTGCTTTTATCCTTTTGAGCCCCGCGGTAGTTCCAAGAAGACAATCGAATTTATTGCCTCCATTTTGATCAATCTCCAGCGCGTATTGATGAAAATCTCCACTCGCCGCATGTTTTGCAAAAACCACGTCATCAGATGAAGTGTTAACCGGCTTTACCCACATCACAAAAGAGATTTGGGTACCACTGATATCAAGAAGCGAGCTGTTTGGAATGCTAACACTAGTATTTACCGTTCCATCAAATGAAAGGGCGCTACCAACCACCCCGGAAACCCAGGATGCCCCGTTTATCGCTCCGGTATGATTGTTTGCCGAGTCACTCGCAACACTCCCGCTTCCCTCATCAAACGACCAGTGCGCGACAAGCGCATTATCAAAATCAGTGATTGCCGCTGTTTGTGAACTCGGAAGTACAGCGAGTAGATCCCTCAGAAATGACTGTATCGATTCAAGTTGTGCTCCTATACCTGCAAGCTGAGTATGTACATTTGATTGTGTTGATTGTGCGTGCACAAAAGAAACTGTTCCCGAGACCAGCACTAGAAAAAACAAAAAAGAAAGGAGTGTACGAACAAATAAACGCATTAAAATATACCCAAAGAGTAAAAAAACGAGCGTTCGCTAAAACGAACGCATGATGTTCCGCCAGCCTTATGATAATACGGGGTACCTGAGGTAGGCAAACGAGTTTATGCACAAATACCCCTCTCTCAAAGACTTATTTATAGCCCGCTTCGTGACAGTAAGGTTTTAACCGTTTGTAGCGCAATTTGTATATCGAGAAAGATGGATCTGTTCTTCACGTAGTACAGATCATAGGAGAGTTTGTTCGCTGTCTTTGAAAAATCAATGCCGTGGTGCGGATGCTCTCCCTGGATCTGTGCCCACCCGGAGAGTCCCGGTTTTATAAGGTGTCGCGCATTGTAGTATGGGATCTCCTCGGCATACTTATTCACCGCATCCTGGAATTCCGAACGAGGTCCGATAAGTGAAAGCGATCCTCCCAATACATTCCATAGTTGTGGCAATTCATCGATACGCGTTCGTCGTAGAAAGTCACCCACTTTGGTTACTTCATTTTTAACCGAATCGTCCCATTTTCCCATATCGTTTGCAAATGTCATTGTTCTGAATTTAAACAACTTCACCGGTCTGTTATTCTTTCCAACACGCTCCTGGATGCTAAAAAGTTCGCCTTTGCCCTCCATCCGCATTGCAATAAATACAAACGGATACACAAGTAGCGAAGGTATCAACAGAATCGTCGAAACGACGATATCGAATATCCTTTTTGACACGTCATAAAACGGCTTTGATGAAAGCGCGAGATTGTCTATGAGCCAATTATTTGTCACAAACGGAACCGGAACACGCTCAAAGATATCTTCATACACCCGACTCAGATCAATAAATTGTATGTCCGAAAAAAGATGTGAATACAATGCCGGAAGGGCTGGCACAACCCGTTCATCTTTTGCGTCTATGACAATGGCGCTTACTTTTGTGTCATGTACCGCCTCCTCTACCCCAGAGACAAGCTCGTTTGGGTTTACTTCATCAAGATCAATAGATGCAACAAATTCCAAACTATATATAGTATTGTTGTTAACCTCTTCGGACACCTCCCGCATTTCCGCACCACTTCCGATGATGAGCGTTCGTTGTGTTCTTTTTTTGCTTATCTTATGTACAAGTATAAGCCGCCAATACACGATCACACCAAAAGAAATGATGAGGTATATCAAAAGATTGGTTTTCGGTGCAATACCAAAGTAAGGAATCGCAAAGAAAAACGTCGCGGCCAAAAGAATGTTTATTATCTGCGCGCGCAGAATCACTCCCGGAAGTTTTCGCTTAAAGAGAACCGTGTGTTTTCTATATAATCCTGCAATCGCAAAAACCAGTAGCCAAACAATGAAAAGAAACGAAAATGGCACAAAGTGGTTATACCAAATATCGCCACCCGGTACCTCCAGATAACGCACCAGAAGCGTCAACCATAATGAGACCAAAAACACAAGAATATCCCCCAAAAGCAGGATAATTGGCTCTTTTTTGCCATATATTGTCATAGTGTGATATCACCATACTACAACAACCTCAAACTGGAGCAAGTTGCAAGACAATGTAGAATTAAAGAGAATATGAGACTGAATCTGGCATATGCAAGATAACATAAAGCAAAAAAAGAAACTCATGCTTATCGTCACGAAAAGCAATTGGGGTGGTGCTCAGCGGTATGTATTTGATTTGGCAACACACGTGCCGAAAAGCGCATTTGATGTAACTGTTGTCTGCGGTGGAGATGGAGAATTGGTAAAGCAACTCAAAGCACAAAGTATTCGTGTTATTCAATTGAGTGGTCTGGCTCGAGACATTAACATATACAACGAATTCAAAGTGTTCTTTCAACTGGGAGCAATATTTCGCAAAGAAGCACCGGACATCGTACATTTGAACAGCTCCAAAATAGGAGGGCTTGGCGCGCTTGCCGGCAGATTTGCCGGAATTCCCAAAATCATTTTCACCGCACACGGATGGGCCTTCAATGAAGATCGAAGTGTCGTATCAAAATTGATTATTCGTTTTCTTTCGTGGATTACTGCCGTTCTCTGTCATCGTACGATAACGATTTCGCGCAAAGAACAAAAACAGACGCTTTCATTCCCTTTCATTTCCGATGCAAAAGTACGCATGATCTATATCGGTATTCCACATCAACAATACCTACCTCAAAATGCCGCCCGACATCTCATCCTTGAGCGTACAAAAAACGAAACAAGACCACACACCCTCTGGGTAGGTAGTCTGGGAGAACTACATGGAAACAAAGGGCATATTTATTCGCTTGAAGCAATAAAACACATGCACGAAAGCGGTATGGACATTTTTTATTGCATCATCGGCGAGGGAGAAAAGAGAGCTGAATTCGAAGCGTACATAAAAGCAAATGATATGGAGAAGTATTGTGTACTTCCCGGCACCATTCCAACAGACACGTCAGGTTCCACACTACTTAAAGCCTTTGATGTATTTATTTTTCCTTCACTTAAGGAGGGGCTTCCCTTTGCGGTACTTGAGGCGCTACAAGCCGAAGTCCCGATCATAGCATCAAAGGTCGGCGGTATTCCGGAGATTATTGAGAGTAAAAAAAACGGACTGTTAATACCGCCAAAGAATGTATTTGAAATTCGCACAGCGCTTGAATCTGTACTTCCCGATAAGGATATAAAAGAAGGTTACCGCCTTAAGGGAAAAAAGTGTGTTCAGAAAAAGTTTACTCTGGAGGCAATGTTGCACGCAACGCTTCTTGAATATGAAAACTAGCACACTTCCCGCCTCTTACGGCTTGATGTCAACACCGATCAACTCATGATCGGTATCTGCGCGCCTGATCGGATGAGCATAGTAACGCATACCCATAAAAATACCAAGTGCGGTGAATTCTGTGATCAAATGAGAGCCGCCGTAACTCATAAATGGTAGAGTCGTGCCTGTCACCGGAAGCAGTCCAATGTTCATGCCGACGTGAATAGTGAAATGACTCATAAAAAGAATTGCTATACCAATGCCAAAAAGAGTTTCAAAGTTTGAGGCGCCGTAGAGAGAATCCCTGAGTATTCTCCAAATAATGACGCCATAGAGCATTAACAAAAGGACAACACCAAAGAACCCCCACTCTTCTGCAAATGCCGCAAATATGAAATCAGTTTCATATTCAGGCAAGAACTCTAACCGGGACTGAGTTCCTCCGCCAATACCCTTCCCCATAAGCTCACCAGAGCCTACCGCGACCTGCGATTGATATGCGTTGTACCCCGCTCCCTGCAAGTCGGTGAGAGGGTTTAAAAATGTTATGATCCGATCTTTTTGATAATCCTCAAAAACAAAGGTCCACAATCCACCAGCCGTAAATATGCCGATAAGAATGATGATGAGTAGATGTTTCTGCGAGATGCCGGCGGCAAACGTCATGCCAAGCCAGAGAGAAAGAATGATAATGGCAGAGCCAAAGTCTGGTTGCAGAAAAACAAGAATTGCTATGATCGCAGTGTACACCCCCGATATTAAAATGTGCTTGTAGTTGGCAATCTCCACGTGCCTGCGTGAGAAGTATTTTGCAAGAAGTAGCAACATGACGATCTTTATCGGATCTGACGTTTGTACCGAGAACACGCCCACATCAATCCAGCTTTGCGCCCCAAGAAAGACATCTCCAAAAAGAAGCGTGAAAAGAAGTACCAGAACAGAAAGTATAAAAAGAGAGATAATGATATTCGTTTTTTTAAGGAAGCGAAAATCAAAAAAGCTGAGTATAAAAAATATCACAACACTGACACCAACCCAGATGAGTTGCCTCTCAAAAAAGTAATTCTCTCCTGAAAAAGAATTCATCGTAACAAGTCCTGCGGCACAAAGAAGTAACGAAGCAGAAAAAAGGACCCAGTCAACGCGGCCGGTAAAGTGTATCGCTGTACGTTTGAATATCTGTAGCGAGTCTCCCATTGGAGAAATACTACACCAGAAAGAGACTACTCTACAACTCTATCAGGAACTCGCGGAATAACGTCGATGATTGCAGGTCCTCGTTCGCAAATAGCATCCGAGATGTTTTCATATACACCAATGAGGTCTTTGCTTGTGCCTGCTTTGTAGAAATATCTTTCATCAAGCGATTGTGGTGTTGAGGCAAGCTGTTGCAAGAAAGCCGAGTTTACTTCTTCTCCAAGCCCGATCGTATAGACCTTGTATCCTAACTGTTTTGCCGCTGCCGCTGCCGAAAGCGCATATGGCTCACCTCCCGGCTCTTCCGGCTCATTGGCAATACCATCAGTAAGGAGAACTAACACCTTCTCGACACCCTCCCTGTTTCGCTCATCACTTTGCAAAACCCTGTACGCATCAAAGATGCCGGCGCCGGGGTTTGTTGCTCCCAGCTCCTCTTCGGGAAGAATGGAGACAGCATTAAGTATATTCGTGGTCGCCTCGTGATTGTTTGAAAATGACTGCGCTATAGTTGAATCAGTCGCAAAAGTAATGAGGCCGGCGCGATCTTGCGCGGTAAGTCGGCTCAGAAAGTCTGCCGCTGCGTTTTTTGCATCAGTAAGTGGTTGTGGCGGATCGTCTCCATCATTGTTCATTGACCCAGAAGTATCAAGGAGAAGCATAACGTCAACCGGTACAGTACACGCTTCAAGTTCGGTTTCAAGTGGTTGAGGCCAGGTAAAGACAAGGTCGACCTCACTTTTTCTTGGAAGCAGGTCAACAAACGTGCGTGATGTGGCAATTGCATTTCTATTGGCGTTGAAAATAACCGTTACTACCTCGACATCTTTAAACTCCTCGACTGTGCGGTTTTCAAGCACGGCAGAGAGCCGAGGACGCGTATCGGCACTCGTAAGATTTTTGTCTTTTACGATAAATGGAGATTCGCTTGTAGGGACAACTTTCGTCCACTTGTTCTCATCAATAAGTTCAAAAAATGTTCGTCTTGGTTCTTTTCCTCCTTCTGTTTGAATACCGCCTTCAAATATTGGGGAAATCTTGCCGGCAGTAATGAATGTAGTTCCTTCCCGTTCAGCAATTAATTGATTGCTCGCATCATAGAGCTTGAAAATATATTTAATGTTTTGCACTCCAATATCAAAGTTTGGATTTTCAATATACGCAACGGCACTGTAGACACCATTTGCGATCTCAAAAGAGCGGCTAAAGAGTACCACCGGATCGGAAGATTGAAACGGACAGAGATATAGGCAGTCTCCTCCACAATCCACCCCCGCCTCTGTTGCATTTTGTTTTCCGTCAAAGCAGGTTGGTGGCTCATAGTATGTCACAAAGAGCCACCATGCGACCAAAACGGCGAGCACGGTGAGGGTCGTTATGATATACGTAAACCGACGCTTAAGTGACCAGGAAAGCATTGCTTATATTGTAACAGCTGTAGGCGGCTCAACATAGCCAAATAAAACACTTGACAAATAAAGTGACGATGGTATCATCGATTGAGCGATAGGGGTGCTGGTTCATCATCCCGATCCGGCCAGCCGGCAAATCAGTACGGGCTAACTTTGTTCGCCCGACCGTGACCCGCTTATTTTTCTCGGGAATACGGTGACCTATTCAGGCAAGTAGCCGGCCGCCGTTACAGAGCGCACGCCCTGTGCGCACCCATGGACCGCGGGAGACGACGATCCCGTTCCCACCCTCCGCGTCCACAGGGACATAGGAGGGATGCCCGCCCCGGCGGCCGCAAGGCTGCCGGGGTTTTTACATAAAAAACGAGCACAAAATACTGGCGACGACCTACTCTCCCGCAAAGCAGTACCATCGGCGCTAGCAGGCTTGACTTCCGAGTTCGGAAAGGGATCGGGTATACCCCTGCTGCCAAATCACCAGTATTTTGTGCTCGTTTTAAAAACTATACTATCTTACCTGCACATATATACGTGCAACATCACGTTGCACCGTTTTTCATATACCCACAAAGAACAAAGGTGTGGTCGGGGTGAGTGGATTTGAACCACCGACCGTATGGCTCCCAAAGCCATCGCTCTACCAGGCTGAGCTACACCCCGACGCATATATGTGAAGGTAAGTACAATCAATCACAAGTTGATTTACAGAATTCCTAGCAAGATTGAACGACGAATTAGTACCCTTCGGCTAAACACATCACTGTGCGTACACCTTGGGCCTATCACCTAGTCATCTTCTAGGGGTCTTAATGATTTCTTATCTTGAAGTTGGCTTCCCGCTTAGATGCTTTCAGCGGTTATCCATTCCCAACATAGCTACCCAGCGGTGCTCCTGGCGGAACAGCTGGTAGACCAGAGGTTAGTTCATCCGGGTCCTCTCGTACTACGGACAAATCTTCTCAAAAATCGACGCCTACAGCAGATAGAGACCAACCTGTCTCACGCAAATGTAGCACTAAGTACTTGAATTACCAGCACTTAGTACACCGCCATTACTGGCGGGATCGGACTATCTCACTCTTCTAATCGCTAAAGTGCTAAGCACTAAGGACTAGAATAGCTAACATGTAGTCTCTACGGGCGGTTATGAACTTCGTGGAAGAAGTTCACAATCTTCCCTCGGTATTGACCTTTCTTAACTAAAAGCTGTGTGCTCACGATTAAGATGTTAGGCTTCTACCGATATCAGTTAGCTTCTCCTCGTCATAATTACATGACGGGCCGCCGTGATAAGGTTGCTATATCTTTTCATACTCTGGCCTAGATACGTTCTAAGCCAAAGATACTTATTTTGACGAAAATACCTTGAATTATATGTCGTTTTCAGAGTGTGAACTCAGA
The DNA here is from genome assembly GCA_028280145.1 of Minisyncoccota bacterium. Lineage (GTDB taxonomy): Bacteria > Patescibacteriota > Minisyncoccia > Phycocordibacterales > JACZSL01 > JANQMM01. Next base: position 7,675 of record JANQMM010000010.1, read on the forward strand.
CGGTTCAATGCACTTGTGGTCTAGATCGTATCTCGACCAAAATGCGCTGAACGGTCTGAACCCAGCTCGCGTACCTTTTTAAATGGCGAACAGCCATACCCTTGGGACCTTCTCCAGCCCCAGGATAAGGTGAGCGGACATCGAGGTGCCGAACACCGCCGTCGATATGGACTCTTGGGCGGTACCAGCCTGTTATCCCCAGGGTAACTTTTATCCGTTAATCTTCGGCCGCATCTAAAGCGGACCGTCGGTTCACTATGTTCTGCTTTCGCACCTGTTCGAGACGTACCTCTTACAGTCAAGCCAGTTTATGCCATTACACTATCGGCACGGTTTCCATTCGCGCCTAACTGACCTTAATAAACTCCTCCGTTACTTTTTAGGAGGATAGCGCCCCACTAAAACTACCCGCCAGATACTGTTCCAACAAAGTTTTGCTCTGCTGGTTAGAATGTACATATCAAAAGAGTGGTATTTCACTGACGACTCCATGTCAGCCAAAACCGACACTTCAAAGTCTCCCACCTATGCTACGCAGTTAACACGCACACTCAATATCAAGCTGTAGTAAAGCTCCTGGGGTCTTTTCGTCTAGCTGCAGGTAACCGGCATCTTTACCGGTATTGCATTTTCACCGAGCTGCTCCTCGAGATAGTTCCCCAGTCGTTACGCCATTCGTGCACGTCTGAACTTACCAGACAAGGAAATACGCTACCTTAGGACCGTTATAGTTACGGCCGACATTCACCAGGGCTTACATAGCCCAGCCTTAATTCCGAAGAACAAAGACCATCCATGTTTAACCTTCTGGCATTGGTCAGGCGTCACCCCCTATACATCCTCTTACGAGTTCGCAGGGAGCTGTGTTTTTGATAAACAGTCGCCAGGGATACTTTCGCTGCGGCCTGTGCTGCTCTCGAACAATGTCGGAGGCGTTGGACGTCTCCAATAGACACTTCCCGAAAGCAACACAGGCAAGCCTTATTCCGAAGTTACGGCTGCTTTTTTGCCGAGTTCCTTGAGGAGCAATCACTCGTTCACCTTAGTCTTCTCGACTCTACCACCTGTGTCGGTTTGCGGTACGGTCTTGTTATGGTTATGCTTAGAAATTTTTCTTGGAAGCGTGCTCCCCCTAATTTCCAGAAGCCGAAACTTCCGAATCTTGTCTACGCTTGGAATCCTCTACCCGGATTTTCCTGAAGTAGCTTCCTCACGTCAACAACGTAAATCCAATAATACGCTAGAGGTACAACCCTCCGTCCTTCCATCGCACCATAACAAGGTCATGGAATATTAACCATGTATCCATCGAATTCAGCTTTCGCCATCTCCTTAGGACCGACTAACCCTTGGCTGATCATCATAGCCAAGGAAACCTTGGTATTTCGGTGTGCAGGGATCTCACCCGCATTGCGGTTACTCGTGCCAACATTCTCACTTCTGTACGCTCCAGTATCGCTCACGCGTTAACCTTCATCGCAGAACAGAACGCTCTCCTACCGCTTATGAATTTCATTCAGAATCCCAACATTGTTCTCTTGGAACAATGTTGAGTATGTTGCCAAACACGTTTGGCTCGCGGAGGTGGAGTCGAACCACCAACCTTCGGCTTTGGAGACCGCTGCTCTGCCAATTGAGCTATCCGCGATTTGCTAAACGTGTCTGGTAAAAAAGAACTCTCTCGTTGTGAGGAGCGAACGACCGGACTCGAACTGGCAACCAACGAGGGGGTACCTCGCTGCTCTACCGATTGAGCTACATTCGCTATACACAAAACTGGGGGGATCCGCGAAAGGACGCGGACATGGAAGCGCGGTTGCAGAGCAACAACGCGGACCCCCCCAAAAAAACATAATTCTGAATGAAATTCACAAGCCCTCATTTTCGGTACCATGCTTAAGCCCCGATTATCTGCGGCGCAAAGACTCTCGATGAGTGAGCTGTTACGCTTTCGTTAAAGGGTGGCTGCTTCTAAGCCAACCTCCTCACTGTCATAGAATCTTCACCTCCTTAAGTGCACTGAGCATGGATTTAGGGACCTTAAATTGAGATCTGGGCTGTTTCCCTTTTGGCTGATGGAGCTTAGCCCCCATAGCCTAACTGCCACATTTTTAACCTTTGGTATTCGGAGTTTGATAGAGGAGACGAGGTTTCCCCCTATTCTACTCTTCCAGTGCTCTACCCCCAAAGGGAACATGTGACGCCAACCCTAAAGCTGTTTCGGAGAGAACCAGCTATTACTAGGTTCGATTAGCTTTTCACTCCTTACCTCAAGTCATCCGAGCGAATTGCACGACGCAACGGTTCGGGCCTCCAGCGATATTTCTATCGCCTTCACCCTGCTCAAGGCAAGCTCACCTAGTTTCGGGTCTTATCCATACTACAGAGTCGCGCTATTAACACTCGGTTTCCCTACAGCTCCAGCCCGTTCGGCCTTAGCTAAGCAGCATAGATAAACTCGTTGGCTCATTCTTCAATAGGCACGCCATGACGGACATCGTTCTATTAACGATTGTTATGAATTTTGTTGAGGACCCGAGAACGAATCCTCGGATTATTCGGCTTCATGCCAATGTACCTTTGCCTTACAGTCGGGATGAATGCTATCTCCATCTCCATGCTCAGGACAACAGGAATCAACAAAGAACTGTTCGTCTGGATCTACTTTGTCCATCAAATCCAGCTCCATATGATTAGCCGGGGGTGGCTTTTCACATGAACACTCCCTTGGACAGATGCAGTCTGTATGCATTTGATTTCTCCTCATGTTCCTCAACAAAATTCACAACAATCACCTGCAGAACGATGCCCGCTCTGACTCCTTGTAAGCATATGGTTTCAGGTCTATTTCACTGTCCTCACCGGACTGCTTTTCACCTTTCCTTCACAGTACTAGTTCACTATCGATCTCAACATATATTTAGCCTTACCGGTTAGTTCCGGCAGATTCACCCAAGCTATTCGTGTCTTGGGCTACTCAAGAATAACAACAATAAAGTTAAAGAAATTTCACTTACGGGACTGTTACCCTCTGCGGTTCTGCTTCCCAGCAGATTCAATTATTTCTCTAATTTGTAACTTTACTAAGATAAATCCTACGTTGTTACCTTACAACCCCAAACGTGCATGCACGTTTGGTTTGGGCTTCTCCCATTTCGCTCGCCGCTACTTAGGGAATACCAGAGCCTAAAAGCTTGCGCGCTATGGAACAGCGTGCAAACTTTTAAGCTCATTGTTGGTCTCTTTTCCTACGGGTACTGAGATGTTTCACTTCCCCGCGTACACTTCCTACAAAATGAATATGTAAGATTCCTTAGAAACTAAGGAGGGTTTCCCCATTCGGACATCTCCGGGTCAAAGATTGCTAGACATCTTACCGGAGCTTATCGCAGTCATGCCACGTCCTTCATCGCTATGTTGAGTCAAGGCATCCACCATACGCTCTTGAATTCCTGCTAGGAATTCTAAAAACCACTTGTGATTGCAAAATTAATTAATGCAATAATTAATTCATTTAATTTACCTAATGTGAACACTTCACACACAATGTGATGTGTTCACTCCACCTCCGTATTGAAAAGACCATGCCTCGGCTACCGAAGTAGACGGGCTGATTGATCGCGTATCCTGTACGTGATCGTATACGTGATGGGATTCAATTATCAAAGAAAAACCCCCTCTCAATGTTTTGGGAATTCGCACACGCTACTTTCCTGTGCTACGCAGTGGACAAAACAAAAACCGCTCTCTCGAGCGGATACCAAGAAATCAGACATTGATTCCTTACCCGCTCATCAATTGCTTGTCTTTGCTATTCATACGTAGCAATCAGTATACCTAGGGCGCCAAGAAAGTCAACCTGGCCTAGAACGTATCTAGGCCGCACAGGTGGCCTAGAACGTATCTAGGCCATGGTGAAAGTCCGCGGATTTCCGCGGGCTTTTTGGGTTTTTTGGGTTTTTTGTAGCTTTTTCTGGTTTTTTGTAGGTTTTTAGCTCTTTCTATTCGTCGTCGTTTTTGTGTTTATGTTTATGTTCGTCAGGATCGTGATGATGAGGGATGTCTTTGCGTAAGTGTTCAATATACCGAGCCGCCGCCTCCTGCCCGCCGAGTCCGAAGGCAAGCCCGACTGCAAGAGAAACGGCAATGACAATACCGGTGAAGAGAGTCTCAACAAATGCACCCGCTACATTGAGTTGTGAGAGCGCCGCAAGGATCGCAAAGAGCCATATCGCCCACCTTGCAACGCTTCCAAGAAATCGTGCTGAAGAGAGGTCTGCGGCCTTTGCACTTCCTGTTACGATGCGTTGCATCACCTCGGCTATCAAAGCAGCGATCAACAAGATAAGAACCGCCGCGATAACATTTGGAAGATAAGTGAGTACGTCATCACGCAAAAATTCATTTACTTGGTTGAGTTGTAATACTTCAAGCGTTGGCACCAAAAATATAATGATGACAAACCATTTTACAAGTCCGCCCAAAAACTTCCCCGAATCAAGACTAAAACCTGCCTTATTGAAGACGTCCTCGAGCCCCGCTTCGCGAAGTGCTTTATCAACCTTTACGGTCTTAATGATCTGAGCAACAATGCGCCCAAGGATAACACCAAACACCCAACCGAGAATAAAAATAACAAGAGCGACAAAGAGCTTTGGTGTATAGCTAATGATCTCTGTCCCAATGTCCTGAAGGGCTCGTGTGAACACATCGGCCCATGTTTGAATCAACATAATACTAAAATCATTTAATTATCGAATGTAAGACAAATGGCAGTATACCCACCATATAGACTAATAATACACCTTTTTAGGGGGATTTAGTGTCCACAATCTTTGTTGATAACTCTGTGGAATAATCTGGGGAAAATACACCCAAAACTATTGGGAAATCCCGAGTCTATCTATGATGATTTTGTGTGGATAATCGAGCACATCACGAATAAGACGGTCTCGAATATCGAGTCGGTAACGGAAATCTTTTGTTGAAAAAATGGCATAGCGCACCTCTTTCCCCATTTCTGATTCAATGTCCTTTATAGCCGGAAGCATACGCTTTTCCTTAAGCGCATCCCCAACGATGAGCAGATCAAGTCGATCATTGCCCTCATTGGTATCCCCCATGAAAAATCCTGAGACAATAACCACTTTTGGAGAACCTCCCTTGCGTAGTTTTTTAAGAAATGCCGCGGTGTCTATGGTCGCAGTATCAACAAAAAATCGCTCTAGTGCTGGCAAATAAACGAAATTCGGGTCAAGCCCCCAGCCCTGTACCCGCTTTTTGACCGTAACCACTTTGCCACCTTTTTTTCGTTCTACTTCCTTGTAAAACGAGCGTTTTTTAATGAGTCCGATGCGTTCAAGCATCGCACGCTCAACGCGAACAATTTCTTCGGGCACCCGGGTGCGCTCCACGATATCACTTTGCTCAAAGTTTCGTTCAGGATTGAACAAAAAAAGACGTAAAATCTTGATAATATGATTGCTCCCAAATAGTTTTCCTAATATCTCCATCCCGATAGTGATTAGCTTTTTAACCTTCCCTCCCCCGAAAATGACAGCAGATCATTATCGGGATCCATATGAGCGCATTTTATCATATCGCCTCTTCCCGCCATCTTACTGCAAAATGATTGACAAACTGTGTCAAAAAAGACATGGTAATAGCAGTTAAGAACACCCCCCGAGGGCTTCCCATGAAACGAAGTAGGCGCAAGCGAAGTTTCTCATCACGTGCCGGAAAGCAATCAAGGCGCTTTGATGCTGTGTTGGATGCGGAGTTGCAAAGAAACGGTATTGATCCGAACAAGTGCACCATGAATCCAATGGATTTTCGCAAGTTCCCATACGACGGCACCGGTAACGTGATTCACTAGAAGTCTGTTGACCCATAAGCCCCGGCTACGCCGGGGCTTATTGCATTTTCAACCATTTGCCGTATAGTCACAACAGATATTTAAGGCATCAGATGGAGGGACGTTGATGAAACAGTATAGAAGAGTGTTTCGAAAAAAACACACGCTCTTGGTCGTTGTACACGCTGAGAACACCGATCAGGTCCTTCGAAACGCAACAATTGCTTTTGGCGAAGGCGCAGACGGTATATTTCTTATCAATCACAGCATTGGTCACAGAGATCTTTTTGTCTGCTATGAAGAAGTGCGGAAGGCATATCCAGACGAATGGATTGGCCTCAATTGGCTCGACCTTGCGCCTGCAGGAGGTCTTTCTCTGATGTCTGCCTCCATGGGAGGCATGTGGGTAGACAACCTTGGCGTACGAGCAGACCACTGCAGTAAAGATCAGGCGGCGGCAGAGTTTGCGCGGAAGCGACGACTACGCGAACAAAAAATCGATAGCACATTCTTGCTCTTTGGGGGTGTTGCCTTCAAAGGTCAGGAGGTTGTGCATGACCTTGCCGAAGCAGCAAAGCTAGCGATGCCACATGCAGACGTCATTACCACAAGCGGTACTCGTACGGGTTGTGCTCCATCGGTTGAGAAGATACGCATCATGAAGCAAGCAGTAGGAGATCACCCGCTTGCTATTGCAAGCGGCATCACTCCGGAAAACGTGCAAGAATACATGCCCTGGGCTGATTGCTTCCTGGTTGCAACCGGTATCAGCGATTCGCACACAGAGCTCAACCCTACCCTTACAGGTAGACTTGTTACCACTCTCGCGCCCTAAGAAGCGCGCCAAAAGCCCCGGCTACGCCGGGGCTTCGTTGTCCTCACATTTTATCTTTTCTGGAGTAAGGCGTGTTTGCCTTAGGAAAGGTGAGGACA
>JANQMM010000033.1 GCA_028280145.1 Minisyncoccota bacterium
TTTCTCCGGTAGTCCGTACATGTAGTAACATGGGCTATTTTCATTGTCAATTTGATACAATACACGCATGACCGCAGAAGAAGCCGTGACGAGACTGAAAGGGGAGGGGTTTGCAAAAGTCTATGTCTGGAAAGATGCACCCTTTTCGACATACGCTACGCACACACACCAGAGTGCATCCGCCCACATCATTATTTCCGGTGAAATCACTATTGAGATGGATGGTTCTGCAAAGACATACAAGAGAGGCGATCGTATTGATGTACCAGCGGGGAAGCCGCACAGCGCTCGAATCGGCCCCAAAGGATGTGTCTATGTAATAGGCGAATAAAACAGACCTTGCTTCTCCACACATACTTTTCTTCGACAAGATGGTATTTTTATCCACATAGTACCTTGCATTACATAGTACTCTAGGTTATACTACCCAATAATGGGTAGAGAAGGGGAATTCAATCTGGAAAATGTGGAAGCGCAAATGCGCAAAGGTGTTTTGGATTTCTTGATACTACTTATCATTGCACAAAAAGAGGTATATGCCTCAGAGATACTGACAACGCTCAAAAAATCTGACTTCGTCATCGTGGAAGGAACTCTCTATCCGCTCTTAAGCCGTCTTAAGAGAGCAGAACTCGTCGAATACTCGTGGAAGGAATCAAAAAGTGGTCCTCCACGAAAGTATTACAAGCTTACCGTTCTTGGTGAGAAAACGTTAACACAACTTAAAGACTCATGGGCGTCTTTTGACACTTCCATTAATAGATTAATAAAGGCATATGAAAAAAGTCATTAATATCACCATCGGCACCGTTGTCTTCAGCATCGAAGATGATGCTTATGAAAAATTGTCCCGCTACATCGACTCTATCAGAAATCATTTTGGAACGAATGAGGAAGGTTCTGAAATAGTGGAGGATATTGAACACGGTATTGCCGAGAAATTTCAGGCACGAAGCAAATCGGATACCCCCATATCTCTTGTTGATGTCGAACAAGTGATAAAAGAGATGGGAACGGTCCACGATTTCAAAAATTTTGACGGAGAAGAAGAGGGGTCAGAGCAAACAAGAAATGCGTCTGCCGGAGTAAAACGGCTCTATCGAGATGAGGATAACGGCATCATCGCCGGTGTTTCGGCTGGAATTGCCGCTTTTTTCGGTATCGATCCGGTCATTGTGCGGATCATTTTTGTGCTACTGGTATTCCTCAACGGATTTGGAATACTGGCATACCTTGTCCTTTGGCTGATCATGCCCAAGGCAGTGACCACTACGCAAAAGCTTGAAATGCAGGGGGAGATGGTAACACTTAAGAAAATAAGTGAATTTGTTGAAGAGAATGTGGAAAAGATAAAGAAAAAAGATACTGTTGAGGTTGAAAAAACGGGACGAGTGAAAGCGACACGAAATGCATTCATGCGTTTTAATAGGAGCTTTTTGGGAGGGTTAGGCTCACTGATACGAATATTGCTTGGTGTTATTTTTATCGGTATCGGTATCGGCGGCATTGTTGCGCTCACCATCGGCTCTTTTGGCATACTAGTCATTCTTCCGGTCACTTCTCCGGACCCGGCCGCACAGATCGTGATCGAAACACTTGTGGGAGGTCACGCCAGTCCGGCACTTATCGTCGCGGCATACTTCTTTATATTCATTCCGTTTGTGTCACTTTTCTTGGCAGGAATCGGCATTTTGAAGCGAAAAAACGTAGTAGGCATGCCATTATCGGTATTGATGACGGTGTTGTGGCTTCTTGCGTTGATGATACTTCTTATATTCGGCGCACAAAACGCACCTGTCTTGCAGGAAAAAATGAAAGAGTTTGAATACAAAACAGGGGAAACAACGATTGAAGAGGATATGGTGGAACTTGATCTTCTAATGGATGAGTTCGACACGCAAACGATTGAGTGAAATAAAAGCGGCTCTATAGTGTAATATCTATAGACAGCTATGGAGAAAAGTGACGAGGAGATCGTTATAGCGGTACAAAACGGTGAAAGTGAGGCTTTTGGCCTGCTTATTTCACGATATGAGAAAAAGATACTTGGATACGGTCGGCGGTTTCTATATCAATATGAAGACGTAGAAGATGCAGTACAAGACACCTTCCTCAAAGCATATACGAACATTCAAAGTTTCAAGACCGATATGCGATTTTCACCTTGGATATACCGTATTGCACACAACACTTTCATCAACCTTATAAAGAAGCGTGGGAGAGAACCGCTTACACTCTTTGACCCGGACACTCTCTTGGGAAGCGTTACGGCCAAAGAAAATCCGGAGAAGGAATTGTTACAGAGAGAATTGGGACATGAGGTTGAAGCGGCACTACAAACACTGCCTCCCAAATACAGAGAGCCGCTCATTTTGTATTTCTATGAGGACAAGGATTATAAAGAAATAGCAGATATCATGCATATTCCTACATCAACCGTAGGCGTGCGCATCAAGCGAGGCAAAGAAAAACTTAAACGACACGCACATATAGAACAGTATGGACAATAATAGTGATCTACAAAAAAATATCTTGAAGAAGATAGAATCAGGTGACGTCTTGCAGAAATCGAGATGGTATTTTGTCCTGAAGGGATGTGCGTATGGGCTTGGGGTCATGTTATCACTCTTGATCGTCACATTTTTTACAAGTTTTGTAGTGTTTGTGACAAGAGGCCAAGGACTTCTGCTTCTGCCTGATCTCGGTATTCGCGGCGTTGGATCATTACTGCTTTCCATACCTTGGATATTGATACTTATTATTATTGTATTTATCATTGTCCTTGAACTTCTTGGCCGTCACTTTGCTTTTGTCTACCGCAAACCTCTTGTGTATTCCATACTCGGCATCATCCTTGTCACGGTATTTGCAGGCGGTGCGCTTGCCGCAACACCACTTCATGAAAAAATGTATGACCGGGCGATGGAGCGGGGCATACCGTTTGGCGGCAGTGAATTCTACAAACAATACAGCAAATCAGAGTTTCGCGGAGGGTTTGCCGGAGTTATTCGGTCAATTACAGAAGAAGGGCTGCAAATTGAAACTCTTTCAGGAGATGTCTTCTTTGTAAGTACTTCAACAAAAACAAGATATCCAAAAAACGCTGAACTTAAAGAGGGAAGTCATGTAGTCGTTCTTGGCAAGAAAGAAAAAGGAGGGGTTGAGGCACTTGGCATACGAACTATTGATCGAGCAAACCTTCCACACATCATGAAGAGACTAAAGGATCAAAACCCTAAGCAAGAAGAAAGATTTCCAAGAACTCCGCGAGGATTTTAAGAAATGGTGTTGGTGTTACAAGTTTCGTCAGAGAAGTAATACAAAGATTTAACTTTAACTAAAGTAGACTAAACACGCTCATACATGCACATTCTTGGCCTGACCCAGGGGAATGATGGTATGTAGAAGGAGGGATATATGATCTTAGCCGATGTGTCGCAAAAGATATATTGTGCGACGTATTATATATAAATATATATACACAAATAAGCCTTTATGGAGTTGTCCCCTCCCGAGCAGGAGGTAGGGTGTTGAATTATTGTAGCTTTGACATTTGTTCTTTCTTGCATATACTGCAAATAGTTTTTTATGTTCACCTGTGCTCAAGCTCTCTTTTCTTTTCACAGCGTATCAGGAGATCTGCGCCATGTCTGACAAACGTACTGAAAACACACTCCCCACTGCCCCGGCCTGGCAGGTCCTCGATATGCGCCACAATGCTGTAGTGGAACGTCTTGTTGCGAAGATCGACCAGCAAGCCGATGCAGCAGTCGAGCAAAACGGAATTTGCTCTACAGATCACTTCGTTCTTGAGATCGTGGAGGCAATGGTCCACTACCTGAACGGACAAATACAGGCATCGGACGATTATGTGCCGCCACAGACCACGCCTGCAGAGGAGTTTTTTGCACAAACAATCCTGCCGGGAATACGAGACTCTGCTCGAAACAGGTACGAACAGGATCGTCTCCTCGGTATGCTCTTTGGGGTATTGGCACCGGCATTTACCAGGATCTCGGATCGTGAATACGAAAGCTGGTGTTGGTACCACAAACGGGAAGTATTCGGCGTCGCAGACCCCACAGAGGAGATACCCTACGACCCCGAAACGTTTCGGAAGAGCTAGTGACCAAATGAGTCCTGCCTTGATTTTGCAGAAGCCCCGCATGAAGCGGGGCTTTCTCATTGGGTCTCGTTATCTCTCCCTTTCAGGCTCGCAAAATATCTTTTTACAGGTTTTTATTATATTTCTTCATTGATCCTTTGGAGCGCTTTTAAAGGATCTTCGGCTGTTGTAATCGGCCTGCCAACGACAAGTAATGTTGCACCCTTTAAGAGTGCGTCTCTTGGTGTTGTTGTCCGAACCTGATCGTCATCACTTTTGTACCACAAAGGACGAATACCGGGTACGATTCTTAACTTGTCTTTCATCTTTTCAAGTCTGTTGACGGCTTGTAGTTCCCAAGCAGAACAAACAATGCCGTCTACACCCGCTTGAAGTGCCTCTTCTGCGAGCGCTTTCACATCCTTTTCCTTAGCGTCTCTGGATGTTAGCTCTGTAACCCCAACGATACAGGTTCTACCGGCCTTACCCTTTGCGGCACGCAACATGTCCTCTCCACCTGCCACATGAACAGTTATAATATCTGCGCCGGCAAGCGACAACCTTTCTACGCTATTGGCAACCGTATTTGGTATATCGTGCAATTTCGCGTCTGCGAACACATTGCCGTATTGCTTAAGTTTTCCAATAATTGAATCATCTTCAAACAAAAGATCGTTAACCTTGAACCCCCATACCGATCCTTTTAGTTTTTCTGCAAATGACAGCGCCTGAGCTGTCGAAATTCCATCAAGAGCGACAATGATATTTTTATTCACGGTGTTCGCCATTACCGAGCAAGAATGTAAATGATGGTCGTTCCAAGGATAACAATACCCAACAGAAAGATCGAGCGACACAGCACGCAGTATGGCTCGTCTTTGTTGTTTCTCTTTTCGATAAAACCGAACATGCCTAGTCTTTAAGTATGGTGTTCTTCACGTACGTACTGATATCTGCATGCACCTGCTCGTACTGACTTGCAAAATGCAGTGATGCTTTTAGATAGTTTACGTAATTACCACAATCATGATACGTGCCGTTTAGCACTTTGCCGTAGACCTTTCCGTCTTTTGCCATCAGATTGACCGCATCGGCCGCCTGCAACTCGCCACCCTTCCCTGCCTCAAGATCGCGCGCATAGTTAAATACGTCACTTTGGAGCAAGTACCACATGATGCCCATGTATCGTGACGGCGCATCTTGCGGTTTGGGTTTTTCGATGAAGCCCTTCAGTTTCATCACTCCGTCGTCATGTACTTCGGCTATGTCGGCAACACCATATTTTTCCGAATCTTTCTTATCAAATGAAAGAAGCGAGATGACACTCTCTCCTGTCTTTCCGTACGCATCAAGCATCTGTCGGGCGCGCGATCGCTTGGGACTCACGAAAAGATCGTCTGCTGAGACAAAAAAGAACGGTTCATCTCCGATGAGATGTGATGCATTCATCATTGGAATGGCAGTTCCGTATGTGTGATGGTTATACGCCTTTTGTCGTATATAAATGAAATTCGCCATCTCTGCGATCTGCTTGATCTCATCTGCAGCCACACCCTTTCCGGCTTTTTGGAGTGCTTCTTCAAGTTCGATTGAGCGGTCAAAATGATCTTCAAGAGCTCTTTTTTGTGCACCGGTTACGATAATGATGTCGGTGATACCAACAGCAACCAACTCTTCTACCACCCACTGAATGATGGGTTTGCCCATAACGGGCAACATTTCTTTTGGCATTGCCTTCGTTTGAGGCAAAAACCGTGTTCCCATACCAGCGGCCGCAATGACCGCCTTTCGTACTTCTTTCTGTTTCATGACTCTCATTTTATCATGAGATATACTTCTGTCCCTTGGCCGCGCTGGGGATGAGGGATATGGACACAAAACAAAAACTCCGCCAAAGCGGAGTTTCTGTTCTTATCGTTGAGCCAGATGATGATAATCTTCCCAACAAAATGCGCTGGCATTCCAGGGAGTGGTTCCCTCTCGCTCGTAGAGATGTTGTCCGTAGCCAAGGTTCCCTTCAAGTGTATAGATGTCGAAACCAAGTGTTTCAGCCGTCTCACCGTGATAGTACGTGTTGATCTGCATAACCCCGACGTCACTGTTATTCACTACTCCTCGAAGAATATTTCCGTGTCGATCGAAGTGACGAAACGTGCTTTCGCACCGGGCAATCTCGGCAAGAACAGGAGTGTCGCTGTAATAGTCACGCACATACTGCTCTACCGTCTGAGCGTCTCCGTACAGGTTTTCAGTTTCCGTTACCTCCCCTACCACCTGTGGGCTCATTAGCATCATAAGTGATGCAACAAATATGAATGTATTCAAGATATTCTTATTAGCAAACAAAAAATCCGTGCTATACGGATTCGGGATGAGTATACCATATATTAAATATTTGTCAATATATGATTATCTCATTCAAACAGTATACAGACATGCCTTCATATGAAAAGTCTCCTCTCCCCAAAACCAGAAAAGCTATATTTTAAGCCATATTACTAAACCTTTTGCGCATACAAAAAGTCTTGGCGAACCCCCGTGTCACCAAGACTGTTCTTCCTTTTTTGTTGCCGAGACCTACTTTTGGCCCTTGTCGGTGTACTTCTCGAAGGCACGTAACACTTCAAGCGGCACGGCAAAGACCACCGTGTTGGATTGATCCGAGCTCAAGTCATTGAGTGACTGAAGTGTGCGCAGATGAAGCGCGCCTGACGCCTCTGAAAGTGTGTTGGCTGCCTTTGCCATATTTGTTGCGGCTATTACCTCTCCTTCTGCCTTGATAATGACTGAGCGTTTCTCCCGTTCCGCTTCAGCCTGTTTTGCAATTGTCCTTTCCATATCTGCCGGAAGCGAAACATCCTTAAGCTCCACGTTGTCTACCTTAATACCCCACTCATCACTTGCGGTATCAACAATTTCGCGAATACGTTCTGATATCTTATCCCGGTTACTGAGGAGCTCATCAAGCTCTACCTCGCCAACAGCGTTACGCATCGTTGTCTGTGCCAATTGGCTCATTGCATGGAAGAAATCTTCCACTTCAAGTACTGCTTTTGCAGCATCCACCACTCTGTAGTAAATAACCGCGTTGACCGTTACAGAAATGTTATCCCGTGTGATAGCCCGTTGGTCAGGCACATCCACTGCTTTTACACGCATGTCAATCTTACGCATTGCCTGAAAGATCGGAATGACCAGACGCCACCCCGGTTCTTTGATACCCGTAAATTTTCCAAGCGTGAACATAACTCCACGTTCATATTGATTTACTTGTCGCAGTATGAGTACGAGAACCCCAATGGCTATCGCTATAAATGTAAGGAAATCAAACATATGTCTTTGTTAGTATGATACGCGCCCAGTATACCATTTTTAGTACCCTTAACCTAAACTCACTTGGATCGTTGACGCAGGTATACAAGGCCTCCATGCATGCCTCCAAAAGAACCCAGTTCTGCAGGTTTTATATCCGGAATATTGGGAAATATAGTTGTGATCTCTTCGAGATATTTTGCGGTTTGCGGCACGCTTATGGCCGGATCTCCCACGATCATCGAACCACCAAGAACCACCACATCAGGCGACCAGTGCAGAATGGTATTGTAGAGGCCAACTGCAAGCCATCTTGGAAGCTCTTCTTCCCAAAGCTCGGTATCAGGCACCTCGTACGGCGCCACACCAAAACGACGTTTCGTCGCACTTCCGGAAACCATATCTTCCAAATGACCTGAAGCGCACTTTTTGCACATTGTGTTGTCCATATCAATAATTTGGTGCCCCGGCTCAAAGCCAAGTGTGTTTTTGTCGATGTACCCATTTTCGATTTTTACACCACCAACGCCGGTGCTCACCGTGATATAGACAACAATGTTATAGCCCATACCCGCGCCAGCATGCGCTTCGCCAAGTCCCACTATTGCGGTATCGTTTTCAAGAAACGTCGGAGCATTGAATTTTGCACTTAACGCATCAACAAGGGGGCGTTTTACCCAGTCGCGAAGGCTCGGTTTTGGAACCGAGGTCATCATTTGCTTCTTACGATCAAGCGGCCCGCCAATACCACCTGCAAGCCCCTTGACCTGTTCGCCCTCAACAAGCTCTAAAGCAGTCGCGTATATGGATTCAATTCCCTCTTCAAAATTCTCTGGTGTGTTAAATTTAACCGGCTCCCCTTTCATGACCTTTCCGTCTCTTGAGACGCCAACCCGGGTTTTTGTACCACCTATGTCAAAAACGACGTACATACTTGCTTGTGTTACTCTTTTAAACGTTTTTTTGTCTCAATTTTATACTGTTCAACACTTGGTTGATCAAACGGATTAACATCAAAAAGAACACCCAGATACATTACCTCTATCATCTTGAACTGCATAAAAGCTCCTATTTCATAAGGAGACAAGTCTTCAAATACAACCTCCATGTACGGTCTTGAAGCGTCCTGATATGCCTGCATAGTGCCCTCGTATATAGCGCTCATGACATCCTCTGTGTTCTTGCAAGATACTTCAGGGACAATATCACTAAAGAATCGATTTTTGGGAACCTCCACACCCTCTTCGGACTTTGTTGTTTTTATGAACGTGGTCAATTTGTCATGCGGTCCTCCCAAATAAAGTTGCGCCATTGAGTGCAGGTCTGTCGAACCAATAGAAATTTCAGGTGTAATTCCCGCACACACCACATTTCCCGATCTGTCTTCGTGTTTACCGATACTTTCGGCAAGCAGTTGCCTATACCACTTCCCCAGTGATTCGAGCTGTGGGTGAAATATGAAATGTGTACTTATCCTGCGACCATCTCGGGCATGTATGTAGTGCACAATGGCGGATTGAAGTGCGTTGTTTGCGGAAAATTCCGGTTTCAAACATTCATTTCGCATATCTAATGCCCCCGCAAGAAGCCCGTCTACATCAATGTGAGCTGTAAGAAGCGGGAAAAGCCCTACCGGAGAAAATACCGAGTAACGCCCGCCTACTTTTTCAGGAATATATACTGTTCGTATGTTTTTTTCCCGAAGCAAACGATCAAAGGCTGAGTCCTCACCGGTAATAGCAACAATGCGCTCAAACATGCTATCGCCGCATTTTTCGTACAGTTTCGAAAGAATGATCTCAGTATTAACAATGGTCTCAGTAGTCCCACCGGATTTTGAAATAGTGATCGCTAAAAACTCTTCCGGACTTTGAATACTCTCTTCGATCAGTTTTGTCACTGATGAGATAAGAGCTGTTTCGTTCGTATCAACAAAAATAATCCGGGGAGTGTGATCTTGGAGGATCGCGTCTTCAAAGCCTGTAAGTGCATCATAAATTGCCTTGGTACCCAAGTTGGAGCCTCCAATACCAAGAAGAAAAATATACTTGAGTGAGGCGTGTTGTAATTCTTGGTGCAAAGCGCCGACCACTTCACGTTGTGCCAGATCAGAAGGAAGATTTATTGAGGCTTCATCCGCTTCAAGATCATTTGTCTTGGTAACCTCTCTTAGATGCTCCGTATATGCTTCGAGCTTCTCAACTTGTTCGGCAACATCATCCGGCCTTAAACGGGCATGAGTAATATCAATTCGCATAACATATTAGCAGGTGCCATTCTTTCCGCAGTATTCCCACACCTTTTCAGTAATGATGTCATATGCTTCATCAACTGAATCCACTATTTCAAACAAATCAAGGTCGGACCTGTCGATCGTCTTGAATTCTTCAACAAGAGAGTGGGCAAACCATTCTTGGAGCGGCTCCCAAAAATCTTTTCCATAGAGAATGATCGGAATTTGGTCTATCTTTTTTGTCTGGATGAGCGTGATCATCTCAAAGAATTCATCCAATGTACCGAACCCTCCCGGAAAATAAACATACACGTCCGATGCAAAGGCAAGCATCACCTTGCGCGTGAAGAAATAGTGAAACCCCTTTGATTCATGTACACTTGGGTTGAGTTTTTGCTCCATCGGAAGCTCTATGTTGAGGCCAACAGACTTCCCTTCTCCACTTTGAAACGCGCCTCTGTTTGCCGCCTCCATGATGCCAGGGCCTCCGCCAGTAATGATGGCAAACCCATCCTGTGACAACCTGCCTGCAAGTTCACTTGCTTCCCGGTAGCGGCTGTCATCAAGGCATGAACGAGCCGAACCATAGAACGTTGCCGCCTTTCCGTATTTCCGGATCATACCGAACCCATCCACAAACTCGGCCATGATCTTAAAGATGCGCCAGGAATCAAGCGGATCGTTGTTTTCCTGTTTGAACAACTCGCTATCAATGCGCGGCTTTATTACTCTGTCCTTATTATCTTTCTTACTCATATGTACTTACTCTTCTACTGCTTGTGCGATGCCAAGCTCTTCTAACTTTTCTAAATAATCCAAAACTGTGATCAGAAACTCTGCGTGCGACCACGTCAGTGGGGTTGCTGAAAGCTGCTTTCCCGAAAAAGGGTGAAGTTGCTCCGAGAGAATCCCTGTCGAAAGAGCGTACTTCGATACCCAGTTGAATATTTCTTTTACAATATCCAAATCCTTCTCGCTCTTTGCCTCCATTATATAGTATTGGGCGAGCCACAGGGTGGTGATAAACCAAGGATTGGGCGGCATGTCTTTACTTTGTCTGAAATAATTATCCCCGACGTAGCGCGGCACACCGGTAATACCGTTTTTTAGACACAGTTGTTCTTCAATTGTTTTGATCGCGGTTTTGACCAGTTTGTGATCATGTGGCAGTACGCCGAATCTCACAACCCCGAAGAAGCTACTCATATCAATCACTCTGTCGCATTCCACTTCACCATTTCTAAAGTTGATAAGCTTGACGAACATGCCAAGCTCCTCGTTGTAGAGATTCTTAATGATAGCTTCCTTCATCCGCTCAGCCGTGTCCTGATACAATTTTTTCTTCTCTTCTTTTCCAAGGAGCGCCGCAAAATTTGCGGCCGCGTGCAATGCGCCATATATTGAAGCGGTTGTGTATGTCGTAATGCCGTATTTTTCTTCCCACAGATCATAGCTTGGGTACGGAAGACCGGTATCCTTATATGTGTAGTGCACAAGAAAATCAGCGGCTCGCTCAATCAGTGAATTGTAAATCTCTTCAACAAACTCAAGATCTTTTGTCTCCTCGTAGTGTTGCCAAAGTGCCCAGAGAATAACAGCTGTCTCATCCTCCTGTATCGGTAGCTCAGGATTTCCTTGGCGAATCCATGGATGCCACGACGAACCAAGAGAACCATCCGGTCGATATTTATGCATGAAATATCCTTCGTCCGTGATCACGTCGTTGCAAAACTGGAAGAAGCGCTTTGAAGCGTTAAAGCTCCCTACCCGATCAAGTGCATTTGCCGTAAACGCCCCGTCGCGTGGCCACATATAACTGTATGTACCACGTCCATGCTGAAGCAGATCAGTATCTCCGGAGGCAATGATGGAACCGTTATCGCCGACATGAGAACGAATGATCAACATCGAATGTTTGAAAAGTCGTACTGTTTTTTTTGATAATCCGTGAAAGCTAAAAGTTCGCCGGTTCACCCACGCTGTCCAATAATCTCGTGTGGTCTTGATAAGGTGTTGGGGTGATTTTCTCAAGAGATACGAGTTCAACTGTTGTACCTCACGAATTGATTCACCAAGAGCGACCCAATAATGAAACACCTCTTTTGTGCCCTTCTCCACCCTAAGGGTAAGTCCAATGACAGAATCCACCGAACCGTGCTCAATAGGATTTTTGTGTAGCGTGCCGTCTTGGGCA
>JANQMM010000002.1 GCA_028280145.1 Minisyncoccota bacterium
TACCTGTCGAGACTGAACTCACAAGTGAGCAGATAACATGTGAATCGGATTCAGAATGTGATTGTGTCAGTTGGGATTCGGAAGAACAGTACTCTTGCAACTGTGTGAATGGGGGCTGTGTCGCTGTTGTAGAACAGTAGATAACGAACCAACAACAAATTGTCCGACGGAGTTTAACACCGAGAAATCGTTATAGGTCGTGGGTATGCGTGTGTGCATGCACGTGATCAGTTTCTCCTTTGAGATCGTTTCTATATCTCTCAAGAACTATAACTGCAAGGAGAGTGGTGATCGGCACAGCAAGGATCAGTCCAATACTTCCTACAAGTGAGCGGATGATCTCTGTTGCGAAGATCTCTCTGTTGATGATTGCAAGCGGGCCACTTTGTGAAAGAGAAAACAACAACAAAAGTGGTAGTGCGGCTCCTGTGTACGCCAGGACAAGTGTGTTTACGAGCGCACCGACATGCTCGCGCCCCACTCGCATCGCCTTTTGATAAATTTCCCATTTTTTCAGCGTACCAACGCTGAAAAGCTCTCGAACAACAGCTACCTGCGTTACTGCAATATCGTCAAGCACCCCAAGAGCACCGACGATAATGGCGGCCAAAAGAAGGCCGACGAAATCCAACTCTCCTCCAGTGCTTAAATTCAGATATAGTGTTTCATCAGATGAAAAGCCGGTAAGCCCGGCTCCGCTTATTGAAAAATAAGCAAACAGACCAGTAAGTAACACCGCAATAATGGTTCCCGTGTAAGCTATAACCGATCTGATGTTAAACCCGTGTGTAAAGAATATGGCAAAGAATAGCACCAGACCCGCAACAACAATGCTAAGCGGCACCGGAGACACCCCGGCTACCAGTTGTGGAACGAGAATATACACAATCACCAGCAAACTTCCGGCAAGAGAGAGAAGCGATCGTAACCCCTGCAAGCCACCAAAAAGAAGTATTGTTCCTACAAAAACGGCCAAAAGCGTGAACATAGCAGCTCTTCTGTCGACTTCGCGTACAGAATAGAACGTATCACCATTAATGGTGATAAGATAATTCATGTAGAAGGTATCTCCCACCTCAAGTTGAATGAAATCGTTCTCGAATGTAACAAATTCACCGCTTCTCTCTCCTTCCAGAAGCTCTACGGTGAGTGTCTGCACTTCATTTCTTACATCGGTTCCAGGCACCGTTACCGTCTCTTCATCCGCAACAGAAACCACTTCAGCACGCCACACTCCCTGTATATCCTGATACAACTCTTGAGCATGTGTTGTTGTCGTACACGCGAAAAACAGTAGAAGTAATGCGAAACATTTATTCATGAGAGAATCTTGATAAAACACATTGTATGCTCATTCCCCCATTACTTATCCTGTAGAAACAACTTTGCCTGTATAAATGATTCGAACATGAATTCAAGCTCTTTTCTTTCGACTTCTGTAAGTTTAGAGGAGGAGAAGTGAAGTTTTCGAATCTTGGCTACAAACTCCTGATAGACCTCATCAAAATGAGCCTGCATATCCCTCTCGTCAAAATCTTCCCAACGCTCACTATCTCTAAGAATAGCCGGGGAAAGAAGTGTCTCAGAAGAAATACTATATGTATGCGAAGATAATGAATACATAAAATCGTAAATAAAAAGCTACTCAGTATACCGAGCCGGCACGCTTGCAAAGCCGTGTTTTGTAATGATGATGTGGTCTAGAAGATCAATACCGACAATATTTCCTGCTTCAACCAATTGTTTCGTGATGAGTATATCCTCGGAACTTGCTTTCGAATCTCCGGATGGATGATTATGTGCGATGATAACGGCTGATGCCGAATACTCCAAAGCAGGTTTAAACACTTCGCGTGGATGTACAATATTTGAAGTCACGCTTCCGATCGAAATGACTTCATCGTGAATCAGACGATACCTACTGTTTAAATACAACCCACGAAGATGTTCTTTTGGCAGACTCCCCATGTCTTTCAAGTATTCATATGCTTGCGCGGCGGTACGGATAGTGATGGCTCTTCCTGTTCCCTCTTTAAAGAATCTTCTGCCGAGCTCAAATGTGGCAACGATCTGGCACGCTTTCGCTTCAGACACATCAAGTTCCTCTACTATTTTCTCAGCATTTGTCTGGTGAGCGATACTTTTCTCACCATACTCCTTCAAAATCCGACGAGTCATCGCAAGGACTTCTTCTTTCTTTGTTCCTGTATTGAGAATAATGGCCAAAAGCTCACTAGTATCCAGTACCTCGGGCCCGTATTTAAGGAGTTTTTCGCGGGGCTTTTCCTCAGCGGGCATATCCCGCAAACGAAGGGTATAACGCTTGCTATTTTCATCGGTAAGAAGATCCGTATCCGAAAGTGTGTACATTGCTGTTTTCATGGTAGTACTATAGTACCACAGGCGCAGGAGAGAAATGTGTCCATTATTCAGGGGAACACGGAGTTGCGATAAGTTATTCGTCGCAGCCACCAAAAAACTGTGAAAGAACAAGATCGATCACAAAGGTTCACTTATTTTCTTTTTATTTTTATGAAGCCAGTCTCCAAGATATAGCAATGCGGTAACAAGTGCGGGTCCTGCAATGAGCGCATACCAACTCCACGGTCTATCGAAGCCGGCTTCCCATACATACCAAACAGCGAAAACAAAGAAGACAGCCGCACCAAGAAGACTATATCGCCAAGCAACAAGAACCGCGACAAGAAGCACTATCATTGGTATGAGGTGTATGAAAAGTGGAATGATAGCTTCACTGCCCTCGTATTCATTGAAAACATCAAGCGCAAACAACGACAAAAATCCAATGAACAGAAGAGATAGAATGCGCGGAGTAAAATGAAGAAATGTATTCATATTCATATATTTAATTATATAACAGGCTTGACCTAGACAAAACAACACACTAAGTAGCCTAAAGGCGACAAAAAAGTGGTCGCAACGACTTCCCTTAGTTTTGGTATACTAAGACCATGGAAAACGACCCAAAGGCATCTTCCAAAAAATATTCACCCGGTTATTTTATGTCTATTTGGATCACTCTGGGAATACCATTTGGTCTTTTAATTGGCATCGCTTTGGACAACCCGGGATTGGGCCCCGCTATTGGAGTAGCTCTTGGTGCTGGCATTGGTGCCACAATGGAAGCGAAAGCAAGAGCTGAGGGAAAAATTCGTATTTTAACGAACGCAGAGAGACAAAGAATGAAGAAAAAGATGTGGATCAGCCTTTTCGTCGGACTGTTTGTAGCCATCGCTGTTGCCCTTACTTTTACCCTTACAACATAATCGCGTAGACTCCTTCGCCTTGGCAAGAGCCCAAAAGACATTTGTGATAGAATGTTTGTATTATTCTCATAGACAAAAACACTATGAAAACTCTTACCTGTGATCTTTGTGATCATGAAGCTCGTGGCGAAACTTTTGAAAAGTGGATGGAAGCACTCAAGTCTCATTATATAGAGGCTCATGCCGATGTCATGAATGACCCAAGCAAAGGCGAGGCCGACATGAAAAAATGGATGGAGGAAAACAAGACACGTTTTGATTCTGAGGCAACTTCATCTAAAGAAACAACATAGCGAAACATTCCTTCACAATCAAAAACTGTTCAAAGCTCTACGCTTTGAACAGTTTTGGTGTAGCTTAACTTGGAAGTGCGCTTAGGTATGAGCCGATATAGTACGGCCAGATAATAAGTGCAAGAAGTCCCTGCCCAAATGAGAGCTTAAGAAAGCCCAGTGTGAAAAGCCATGCGGCAAACCATACCCCACCGGAAAGTATCGAGGTTTCCACTTTTACTTTTTGCATAGTATAAAAAGTTATCAAGTAATACCTTCATTGTACTACTTATCGAAATTAAACGTAACGGTGTCGCATGCAGGAACAAAAAACAGACAATCGTCCTGATTGTCTGTTTTATAGAAGTGAGACCTTACAACCTTCATCCCTCGACGGTAGAGGTCTCGTATCGTTCGCAGAACACCCTGACTTCCACCTCAATCTTCTGACCGAGGACATGCCTGATCTTTTCTCGCCACCTCGTGTTGATCTTTGTTGCCCGAAGATTGGCCCAGTCCCCGTCAAATACGGCATCGGCAAACCCCTGCTCGACCGCGTCATGAGGATCAATCCAAACATCAATCTTGTTTTTGATCTTTTCTTCAAGCATGCGACGGATACTTTCTTCACTGCGTCGCCTGTACTTTCCCTGATGTCGCAAGCGCGCGATATAGATCTGCAACATTTGTTCAAGTGCCTTCCGGCGTTCAATGTCCTCTGTGCAAGCCAATTGATCCAAGCCGCCAAAACCGTATTCGCCACGATGTATCATGATCTGCGCCGCAGGATCAAGTACGAAACGATCAGCAAACAACGGCACTTGAGAAGACATTGACCGCGCAAACCTTCTTGCAAGGACCGTGACGGGCACGGGGCAATTGAGGATCGTCGTTGCGATCATCATTCCGGCAGTATGATCTCCGCCCATTGAGGACATGTCCACGAGTATAGGAGCTCCCTCCTCCATGGCCATACTTGCGGCCAGATTCATGTTCTTGCGAAACTCGTTCGCCATCATGTATTCCATTCCAGGCTCAACCGGCTCGTTGTCAGAGCTCAATTCCACATCCATTGGATCAAGATAGACGATGAGTTGTCTGCGGTCGAAGTTGTAATCGTGTACATCCTGAAGTACATAATCACCCTGAAATGTGTCTTTCCAAGACAGCCGAGGGTGAAACGCCCTGCGCCTCGCTCGTTTGCTGTCTTTTTTGGGTTTTTTCCTGCCCATTTTCTTCACCCTCTCTGTCGCCTTAAAACCGTGCCTAGTGTACACTTTTTTGGCTCTAAAAACAAAGCCTAGAAAGGCAGGTTTCAGTAGACTGAAAATCCGTGCTTTCACTCCAAGAATCCACACTTTTTGTACCCAACCCCAAGTATCCTGGCGAGAACAAGTGATGTACCCTTAAGATATGACATTTCGCATTGTTTTTTGTTTGTTTTTCTCCGTGGTGCTTCTAATGCCCGCCTTTTCTTATGCTGAAGTCCGAAATATCGTCTTCCCCGTCGACGGTGTGTCTAGCTTTCGGGACGACTTTTTGGAACCTCGAGGCGGCGGCACGCGTCAACACCTTGGAGTCGATGTTTTGGCAGACAAAATGACCCCTCTTGTTGCTGCGGTTGATGGCGTGATCAGTTATATTCCCTACCCGGAACCCTCCTACGGCTACATGATAACCATTCAGGACAAAGACGGATATCAATATCGATATATTCACATAAACAACGACACTCCGGGAACAGATGATGGAAATGGAGGACGTGCCAACGCGTATGCGCCCGGACTGAAGCGCGGAAGCGAGGTGCGCGCCGGAGAACTTATCGGCTGGGTCGGTGATAGCGGCAACGCCGAGCAGACTGTTCCACATCTTCATTTCGAGATACGCGACCCCAGCCGCAATGCTCTTAACCCATATGACAGCTTGCTTGCCGCAGCACAACCTGAAAACGTAAGAAACGAGAACATCGAAACTCCCCAAGTTGATGTCGGAGAAGCCGGAGTCGCCGAAGGAGCAGAGTTTGTGTTTGCGATACAACTACGAAAAGGTATGCAGGGTGATGCAATAAGAAAGTTGCAATCCAGACTAAAAGACGAAGGCTTCTTTACCCACCCGGTCACCACAAAATACTTTGGCTCCATAACCGAAGAGGCTCTCAAAAAATACCAACAGGCAAATGGTATCGCACCAACCGGAATACTTGGTTTCGAAACACGCACACTACTGAATCAGGAGGAAAATGCAACACCGGAACTTCGACTCGAGAAAGAATTGTTCGAGGGAGATGAGGGAGAAACAGTGTTGCAGATCAAATTAAAGCTTGAAACACTCGGCTACATGGCCGAGGCAGACAACGACGTGTACGACAGCATGCTTCGTGAAGCAGTGCGGACATTTCAGCGGGAACACAATCTAAACCCGACCGGACACGTAAATTTCGATACGTGGCGCATATTGAATACCCGTTATGCGAGTACGCCAAAGCCGGTAGCAGGACCAACTGACGAACAAAAAGAGGTATATATCGAAGACCATTATGTATTTAGAACGGCAATGTCCATAGGTTCCCGCGGTGAAGACGTTGTTGCATTACAATGCTTCCTGAGGGACCTTGGCTTTTTTGACAAGAACACGTTGTGTACCGGTTATTTCGGCCCCATTACACACTCCGCTGTTGCAGGTTTTCAGGCGTCACGCGGCATTGAAGCAATTGGTATTGTTGGGCCAAAAACGCGCGCCGCTCTAAATAGCATATAAGTTGTTTGGTTCTGTCACAAAAGTGTTATGATAACGGCATGAAAACCGTAATGCATATCCTCTACACCAAGCTCATTAAACCACTACTCTTCTTTCTCACTGAGCCGGAATGGATCCATGATTTTATGGTCCGTTTTGGCCATGCTGTTGGCAACTACACCTTCGGGCGTTTCTTAACGCGAGCACTCTTTGGCTTTGAAGACCCTGCGCTTGTCCAGGATGTCAAAGGAATTCGGTTCGAAAACCCGATCGGTCTTTCTGCAGGATTCGATAAGAACGCAGAGCTTATAAACATCCTTCCCTCTCTTGGGTTTGGATATGGTCAAATGGGCACCATCACAAAAAAAGCGTACCCGGGAAACGAAAAGCCGCGACTCTATCGACTCAAGAAATCGAAATCAATCGTGGTAAATTATGGATTGAAAAACGAAGGTGTACAAAAGATTCTTGAGCGCATTCGCACGTCACGACACGACAAGACAGTACTCGGTCTTTCTGTCGGGCGCACCAATTCCAAAGAGACCGCAAACGCTCAGTTGGGAATTCAGGATATCTATACATGCCTTGCAAACATCATTGAAAGCGACCTTGGTGATCTCTATACCATCAATATTTCGTGTCCGAACCTCTTTGGCGGCGAATCGTTCACCACCAAAGAATCTCTCGACACACTACTTAAAACGCTTTATGAGCTACCGATCGAAAAACCTGTTTTTATAAAAATGCCGATCAATCTTCCGTGGGAAGATTTCGACGCATTACTCCAGGTGGCATCGCGCTATAACGTGGACGGCGTCATTATCGGAAACCTGAACAAAGACCGTCACGACCAACACATTTTTGACAAAATACCTGAAGGCATTAAGGGTTCACTCAGTGGACTGCCAACCCAGAAGCTCTCAAACGAACTGATCTTCAATACGTACAAACACTATAAAGATACGTTTGTTATTGTTGGTGTAGGCGGCGTATTCAATGCCCGTGACGCATACGAAAAGATCAAAAACGGCGCCTCCCTCGTACAATTAATCACGGGACTCATCTTCGAAGGTCCTCAGGTCGTCGGTCAAATCAACAAAGGTTTGGTGAAATTGTTAAGAGCGGATGGATACTCACACATTCGCGAAGCAATAGGTGCATATCACCGATAGCGAGTCTGTGTTTGTTTTTCGTATTCTATTTATTGCCTATTGCCTGATGATCGTTCCTTTTTTCGCAAACACGTTTTGCACCTGCATCCTTGTGAGGCAATAAAGTCGTCGACATACTCTTTTCCGTAGTCATACGTGATCTCATCCCCTTCTCGTATATTTTTTATAGAGCGGATGTAAATGCGGTCAGTGTCCTCGTCATGTTCTGCCTCGGCATTAGGCCTGCAAGCATGGTTTATGTAGCGGGCGGTGTTTTTGCGCCCCTTTCCGTCAATGACCAGATCGTCCGTAACGGTAAAAAGATAACGGCCGCCTCGCCTGTCTGCCTCTTTGGAACTGATGCGCTCTCCGGTGTACTCAATAACAACAGTATCTTTGGCGATGAGTTCGCCCGCAAAAAGACCGAGTCCTGCGCTTGAACGGCGTACTACTACATCAGGATATTTTTTTCTGACTTTTTTCTTGCGGGCCATAACTCGGCTAGTATAACAGGAATTCAAACTTTTGGTATGATGAGATGAGTTATTAGTGTTTAATAATATATACATGGAAATAAACTATCTTGCGATCCTTGTAGCCAGCGTGCTTGCCATGGGTCTTGGTGCATTGTGGTACGGACCACTATTTGGGAAAAAATGGCTTGAAGTAATCGGAGCTGATTCTGAGGATCTGCAAAAACGGGAAGAGATGCAAAAAAGTGCCGGGCCACTTTATCTTGTTCAGTTTATACTTACCCTTTTTCAAGTATTGGTGCTGACATGGCTTATTGGAGAAAATACCGCACTAAACGGCATAGAGCACTCCCTCTGGATTTGGGCGGCGTTTATCATTCCTACCATTGCGGCAGGCGCAATGTGGAACAATGATGCAAAAAACGTAAAGTGGGCGCGCTTTCTCATTACAGGAGGTTATCAACTCGTCACATTCCTTATTTTCGGACTTATTCTTACGTTTTGGGTCTAAATCAGAAACCCAAACATCAGTAGCGCAACTTCTGGATGGTGTACAGACTTGCAAGCGTGACCAATGAGCCGAGAATAATCGCCCAAACCATGTCAACAAGAGAGACAATATACGGCCACCCTTCAATAGTGGCAAGGTTGGTCAGATCATACGTGGCATACGCAACAAACGTGAATAAGGCTCCCTTAAATACAACTTCAAAAGTGATGGGAAACATGCTGTTTGGAGCGATCACAAAGTAGACGAGACCAAAGACATATAACAGATAAAAAGCGATCGCCGCAGATATGTTTATCTGCTCCGCTAAAATGCCGGCAAGTTCCGTACTGTAAAAACCTTGGGCAAGAAATAGCCACACTCCGTCAATCACCAGAAAGCACACGAGTGAGATTATGTACATTATTGCAAATCTTTTTATTTCCATGCTCGATACACTTTCATAGTATCAAAGATGAATGAACTAAAAAACGAATTTATTAATATGTTCTGGAAGCGACAGAAAGTACTTGATGTCGTTTTCCCGCCGCTTGTATTTGTACTTGCCTATTCCTTTTCAGGGACAGCAACAGCAATAGGAATATCGTTGGCATATTCTTTCGCCGTCATAGCGTGGAGGCTCTGGAAGAAGCAAACAGTATGGTATGCGCTTGGCGGAAGTGGCGGTGTTCTCATTTCCCTGCTTTCGGTCATAGTATTTAATGAAGCACGAAACTACTTTCTCCCCTCCCTTGTGAAAAACATTGGGATACCCCTTCTGATAGCGTTAAGTATACTGGTGCGTAAACCGATAGTAGCGCTTTCAAGTCACATCGCTCGCGGCTGGCCGCTTTCTTGGTATATGCATCCGCAAGTCTATCCGGCATATTTTGAAACGACACTTCTTTGGTTCTTGTATTTTAGTGGACGCGCATATTTGCAATATCAAGCCTTTTTAAAAAACGATCTTGAGGCAATGACGCTTATTACAACCTTTGGTGGACTGCCAGGAATCGCGCTTCTTCTGTTTCTCACTTACGTGTACGGGCGATGGCGCCTAAATACACTCAAAGGACCAAGCGTCGAGGAATTCAAGGCAAGTGCTCCCCGGCCATGGAGCGGTCAACGAAGTGGGTTTTAACCAGACTTCTACGTGCATCAACTAAGATACATTGACAAACATAATAATTAATGTATAGTTTGAAAAGGCACGTAACGGAGGAAATCCGATGGACATTGGACTGTGGCATTTGTTTGCCTTGTTTTGGGGAGTAGGTTTCGGCATCGCGCTCTGGGCAGAAATAAACTTTGCGCGTGAGAAGGTGCGTGAATGGCCCTTCTGGCGCAGAGCGTTGTTGTACAGCGTGTACTTTCTCAAGAACCTCCTGTTCTGGATAGGAACACTGCTCGTTATCCGCTCCGAGAAGAAGAAAGCTCGAGAAGGTGCGCGACGAAACCGACACAGAACATGATAACGGGCCCGCTTAGCGGGCCCGTCTTGCGTTGACATTCTCCTTTTTTGTAGTATTGTGTGCTGAGACACACGCTCAGACATCAAAGGAGGAATGCCATGTCTGATGAATACGAACCGCTTAGCACCAAGGGTTTGAGCATGGATACGCTCCGATCACTGGTCGACGCCATGCACGAGGAGCAATTTCTCAATAGACACCTCATCCGCACTCAACGTGAAGAGATCGACAAACTGAATGCAGAGAGGTTGAGCGACCCGCTTACAGGGCTTGGCAATCGTCGCAAGTTCAATTCGGATTTCGCTCGGTTAGCGTCGAGAAAAAACGGTTTCAATATAGGACTTCTCTTCGTAGACTTCGATAACTTGAAACCCATCAACGATCAGGGTGGACACGCCGCAGGAGACAAGGCGCTTGTATCCGTTGCTAACGCAATCCTCGGCAGCATTCGTTTCACCGATTCAGCCTTCCGCATCAGCGGAGACGAGTTTGCGGTCATACTTCTTCCTGAAAGAAACGGTGCTCGCTTCAAGAAGATGACCATCGAAGACGTACGAAGCACCGCCGAGCACCTCCTGTGTGAGGTTCGCAAGACGGGCAATACGGTAAGCATCGGTTGTGCAGTCGGGTCACCCCAAACCCCTCCCGATACGCTACTTGCAGAGGCAGATGCGTCGATGTACACGGCAAAAGATCGGGGGCGAGACCAAATCGCAGGAGGAACGGGGCTTGTGAAGACCCTGTCTGATGATCATGGAGAGTGAAAGGCCTTTGGGTCGCGGCGCAAGCCGCGACCCGTTTTTTTATTTACTGCCCAGATACTCTACTGCCGCATCAAAGACCGGATCAAAGGAAGTAAGTGGTGGTGAAAGGTCTATTTCCATATCCGGTGTAAGTCCGTTCTCCGAAATAGATATACCGTTTGGCGTATACCAACGTGCGATAGTGACTTTAAGCGAAACATCTCCGGTAATATCAACAAGCTCTTGGACACTTCCCTTCCCGAACGACTTTTCACCAATGACTGTTGCAACACCATACTCTTGGAGCGCTCCTGCAAGAATTTCCGATGCCGAGGCACTTCCTCGATTTACAAGCACCACGATATCTGAGACGTCTTTTTCTCTGAGCAGGTCGTGCCCTTTACTTACGTGGACACGTTCACTGCGATCTGCGCCAACAACTTCTCGAACGACCACTTCCCCTTCGGGAATGAAGTAACTTGCCATATCAATTGCAGATTGAAGAAAACCTCCGGGGTTACCGCGTAGATCTATGATCAATGTGTCGGCATCAGACTCGGCAAATTCCTCAAGACCCGTCTTGAATGAACGCACTGACGATTCTGAAAAATTAAAGAGTCGTAGGAAGAAGAAATCCTGCTCAACAACCTCTACAGATTCTTCGGGGAGCTCAGTAACCGGAACCGGCACTACTTCCACTTCTCCTGTTTCTTCGTCTATTACCTCCTTTGTAAGCGGTGTGGTCGTATCCTTCGCTCGCGTAACCTCGCGCGATACAACACCGGTATTTGTTGATGGGATATCTATCTGTCCTCGCGTTATTGGAATTTGTACAAGATCCGCTTCGCCCTCGCGCCTCACATGGAGAACAACTTCCGTTCCGCGTTCACCCCGGATCAGATCAACCGCTTTGTCGGTTGAAAATGAAACCGAATCAATACCGTCAATTTTCACAATAATGTCACCCGCTTGAATTCCTGCCCTCATGGCCGGCGAATCTTCAAACGGAGCTACCACGACAAGCTGTTCATTCTCTATACCCACGACCATACCGACACCTTCGAAGCTACCACGCGCGCTTTCTTTGAATATTTCCGTTTCTTCCGGTTTAAAAAATGTCGTATAAGGATCATCATATGCATCAACCAGCCCGGCAATAGCGCCCCACACCTTCTCCTGAGCCTCTATTTGTTCTCTTGTAGAAGTACCGCGCGGAACAAACTTTGTATCAAGCGTGTTCCACACACGCCAAAATGGTGCAAAGTCAACCTGATCGGCAGTGGAGATATCAAGAGAAAGCGGATCGCCTCCTTTATTTGATATCCCCAACACACGCTCCACTGCAGGTACTCTACTCTCCCCCACATATACACCAAACACAAAAGCGGCAACGATAAATACGATCGCCATCGCGCTTATGCCATACTTCAACCAAAAAGAATTCATAAAGAGTGAGTGATACTGCAACTAGTACGAGTCATGTCACTGATCCGGATTCTTAATGCCGGAAAAGACAAGAAAACCCGTAAGCGCAAAGCCGAGCGTGATCCCAATAATGCCAAGTGGCGGAACATAGATAAAACCAAGAATGCCGGCTATGAGCAGAAGCAACACTACTACAAGCGTAATGTGGGCAACGTTTAGCTTGAGCGCCCGCAGTATCGAAGCTACAATAGTAACGATAATGAATGTCAGCAAAATGGCATTTACCGGTTCAGTAAGAAATGTCGTTAAATAATGTGTAGTGGCTTCGGCAGCAGTCTCGTGCGCCTCTCCGCTATGTGCAAATGCTTTCTGTGTCAACACTACGTTGCCAAAGAAGACGATAGGTATGATGCGTTTCATGTGCTCCATTATACAGTCATATGTACGTGACGCCAGCATGTTCCTTGTTTTATGCTTGCTTTAAACGTGTTATACTTTCGGGGAAGATTCCTCCTTAACTTTTTCCCAAATATATGCACACTCCACAAACACAACGTGGCAGTTCGCTGTCACTCGGCTTTATGTACTCGGAATCTCTGGCTCTTGGTCTGCTTTTGTATGCACAAGCGAACCAGTCGTTTAAGAACATGCTGGCAGAGCATGTATTCCCAAACGAAGGACAGCTTCAGACACCACCCGTTCCAAAGACACTTCCCCTTCTGGTGCCACAAGACAAGATCACGGCTCAGAAACGCGCAACATGGGTTCTCAAGCACGGTTCAAAGGAAGCAGTACAGATTTTACAAGAAGCAGTGAAAGACAAGCCATACGAGAGTCCAAAAGCGGTTGTACTTGGCATTACGCTTGGAGTGCTTCCTGTTGGTGTGCTCGGTCACGACAAACCGGGCAAAAAAGTAACAGTCATTTCAAAAAAGGATGTTTCTGATACTGAATCGATCATTCAGGGCGGTCTACGTTGCAGCCTTAATCTGCTCGAGAGGAGCATTCACAATGCAGGTGGTGAGTTACAGAAGATCGATCCCGATATGAGCGATTGGTTCTTTGGTGAAAAGAACCTGGAGTTCTTCAAAGCATCACAAGACACCATTGGAAACATGTACCGCGAGCTTTCCGAGCTTGATGTTCCGCACGCACTCATCACAGACGAACATGGACCAACAATGATCGCTGTTAGCCCCGCGATCAACCCCGAGACGCTCACACTCGATTGGGATCTCGAAAAAATTAATAGTTAGGACAAACCACACACTGTTTCTAGTCTAAAAGTGTACTTTTCTGGTGCACTTTCTTTTTTCCCAAATAAGCGTATAATCGCCACATCCAAGAACCTTGAAAAGGAGTACTGTGATGGGGACGCAAGACCCGCAAAACATGGACGACGTTGCGCTCATACTTGATCGTATAACGAAACTCGAGATCGAGCTTACGCGCGTAGAAGCAAACCGCAAAGAAGCTGTCTCAGAGATCAACCGAAAAGCAGAAGCAACAAAGAAAAGACTGCGAGGGAAAATGGCATCCCTAAGAAAGGCAGCAAAGGCATTCATGGGCGGTAGCCGAAAGAAAGAACTCTTGAAAGAGTGGGGTCAAAAATCCATACGCCTCTTTAGTGGTGTTGTCGGGTGGCGACTCAGCGACGTGAAGATCGTCATCGCAAAGGGCTCTGAAGCCAAAGTCGCCAAAGCACTTCTCAAAATGGGGCTGGATCTCTGTGTCGAGAAAAAAACGACATATACCTTCAATCGAACAGTCATGAAACGTTTCGTTGATCGGATCAAAGGCATCGAAGGGATTTCGGTCACCGGAGGAAAGCGTGATGTCTGGTATGCAAAGACTGATCCGGGAGGCGAAGGAAAACCGGACACATAAGCCTTCTTCTCTGCAATGCGCCGCCCTTTTGGGGCGCCCCTATTTCTGTAAGCCACACAAAAACAGCCGATTGATCGGCCGTTTTTGTGTGACTTTTGCTATAAAAGCCTATTGCATTTGAGGTGCCTCTTGTGTATCGCCACCGTCAGCTGACTCCTCTTCCATCATGGCATCATCTTCCATGTGCTTGTCGCCGTCCATGTGATCGTGGTCGTGGTCATCTTCCATGTGACCATCGCCCTCCATGTGAGTATCACCATCTTCTTCCATCATTGCATCACCCTCTGATTCCATTTCCCCAGCGGCAGGTTCCTCGTTTTGTGGAGTTACGTCATCTCCTCCAACACTAAGCAACAGCCATCCAAGGCCGAGCACAACAATGATTCCAATTACAATTTTCATATATGTATACAAAAATAAGCTGATAATTAACCAAACGCCCAGCACTGTATGCAAAAAAGTCGCTTGTTGTACACAGTATATAATATGACCTTGTATTGTCTATGTGAATAAATCACACAGACAAACTATCGACAAAAGAGATATTTGTGGTGTAAATCAACTTTTTCACATATCTCCCTTGCTGTTATACTAAAGAGCACACATGTCCACATACGAAGTAAAAACCAAAAAGAACAAGGCAAGCGTCGCTGAATACATACGAACTATTAAAGACGATGATCGACGCAAAGACGCACGTAAACTCCATTCTCTTATGAAGGAATTAACCGGCAGTCGCGGAGCGATGTGGGGAGCAAGCATTGTCGGATACGGAAGTTATCACTATAAGAGTAAAAGTGGTATTGAGGCGGACTGGATGTGTACGGGGTGGTCATCGCGAACGCAGAACTTCAGCCTTTACATCATGCCTGGTTATGAATTTGATGACATGAAAGAACTGCTTCAAAAACTTGGACCGCACAAACGCGGAAAATCGTGTCTTTACATAAAACGTCTCGATGACATTCACCTGCCAACACTCAAGAGGATCGTCAAGGCAGGACTTCGCTACATGAAGAAAACATACAAAACAAAAGGTCTGTCTAACTGACCCTCACATGTCGAGAGTGTCTATGTAAGAAAACACCCGCTGTAGCGGGTGTTTTCTTATTTTCGGTTATTTTACAAAGCAATCCCGACATTTGAGATTGCTAGTGTCTCGTGGTTCAAAAGGTAGTTGAGTGATAGAGCCGCTACAATCCACACAGGTCCAGTCTCCTTCATACATTTTTCGCTCACTTCGATCTCGCCTCTGTGGACGGTTTTCTCGGTGACAATCTCGACACATTAAATTATCAGTGCCTCGGGGTTCAAACGGTAGTTCCGTTATCTCTTTACTACAATTTGCACATGTCCAGTTACCCTGAAACATTTGACGCTCTCCATCCATATACTATTTTTATTCTTCCTACCTTTTAGAGTAGATACGTTTATAACCCTTTCAGTATACAGGAGTTCTCCGTGTGCACAACAGACAACAAACCGCAATTGCATGTAACCTAAAAGGGTTACGGACGAGTGCATAAATGACGTTTTTGCGACCTAAATAAGAGTGGTATACTGTGGAAATGAAAAAAGATCAGATTCGAGCAATTCTGGTACTGCTTCTCGGCTTTATTGGCGTAGGTGTTGCGGGGTATCTTTCAATGAAGCAATTGCAAGGAGTTGAGATCACCAACTGCCCTATTTTCGGCGGCGGCTGCACTGATGTGCTCCACAGCAAGTATTCCGAATTTTTGGGTATCCCTCTTGCTTATTATGGGGTTGTCTTTTACTCAGGCATGATCGTCGTAAGCGGACTTTTCTTGGCATTCAAAAAGAGAATCATCAATGAACTTCTTGCCCTTGGCGCACTCATTGGATTCGTCGACTCAGTTGCTTTTATCTATATTCAAGGAGTACTCATCGGCTCATTCTGCTTTTACTGTGTTGTCTCGGCGATCACCGCCACCCTCATGTTCTTCGTTATGCTCCCTGTCATCATAAACAAACTCCTCGACTGGTTTGAGTAAGTAATAAGTAAAAAGTCACCCCCTCCTCCCTCAATCAACCTTATTGGCCTAGAAACGTTCTAGGCCATATGTGAAATATCTCAAAGTAGAGAATTTGGCTTGAAATGGTGGCTTGTTGTCGCCATTTTTGATGGCCTAGAACGTTTCTAGGCCGTTGGGGTGTTGTTGTTCGGTGAGAAATAGTCAAGAAAACAACGACACCCTCCGGTATCGTTGTTTTCACTTAGCAAATATCCTTTACTTAGGACAAGTACCGCTTAGCAGAACTCACAGACTTCCCCGTGTTCCTCTTCGCCTGCTTCGTTTGCTTTTGCTGCGCAATCGTTGCATCGAAATGCGGCACCCTCGAGCATCATCTTCCCTTCAGATGCCGGCTTTTCTTGCCCACACATTTCGCACTTTTTCATTTCACTTCCATCGGAAGCGGGCGTTTGTGCAGTGGCACTTTGCGAGGCTTCTGTAGCTTCTGCTACAGGCGCATCATCTTTCTTTTTACCTATTCCAAATAATCCCATATAACATACATTTTATCACGCAGTCGTTGGGCTACTAACCACTTTTCCACTTACGTTTCTCTTGTCTCCATTATCTAAATCACGGTGAATAAACCACCATTTTACAAGCTCAACACCAAGAAGTTTGACGAGTCCTAGAGAAACGATAATGATCCAATCAGACACTGTGAGCGGCTCTGTGCCAAGGAGGTCTCCAAGCCACGGTATATAAATTGCTGAAAGCATGAGTCCGACACCTAAAATGGTCGCGCCCACAAGAAGTTTGTTTGAAAAGATGTTATAGGAGAATATAGACTTTCGAAGATTCTTGATCGCAAAGACATAGAAGAACGTATCAAGACCAAGACCAGCAAAGATAAGTGTCTGTAGGTGCTCTACGGTCATTGTCCCTGCAAAGTAGAAATACAAGAAAATCGCAAGGAGAACGAAATCGGTAATAAGACCAATAGCAAAAACGATTATTTTTGATTCTTTATCAAGCACGGGTTCATTCTTTTTGACCGGAGGTCGCTTCATCACGTCTTTCTCCCCCGGCTCAAATGAAAGCGCAATATTCGGTAGCGAGTCTTCGACCAAATTGGTCCACAAAATGAGCACTGCAGTAAGTGGCAAGTATTCAAGACCCATAAGAAGCGGCACCATGATAATAACGATCTCGGTAAAGCTTCCGGCAAGCAAAAACACGGTGACCTTGCGGATATTGTCAAAAGCAATACGCCCCTGCCTGATAGACTCAACAATGACGGAAAAACTATCATTTAAGAGGATGAGATCACTTGCAGCTTTTGCAATGTCTGTGCCGCTACCTACTGCGACGCCAATATCGGCACTTTTAAGCGCCGGCGCGTCATTGATGCCATCTCCTGTCATCGCCACCACTTCATCGTTCTTCTGCAGTGCATTGATAACGCGCATCTTATGTTCCGGATTAACACGTGCAAATATTTCCGCTTTCTTTACAAGCTCAGAAAGTTCTTCGTCGCTGAGTGTTTCTATGATCTTCCCTTCAAAGACGGCCCCTTCCTCCTTTGAAAAACCCAGGTCACCTCCAATTGCCCGTGCAGTAAGTAGATGGTCTCCGGTCATCATAATGACCTTAATACCTGCACTTCGAGCTTCTTTTATCGATTCACGAACATCGTCTCGTATAGGATCACGAATTGCGGCATACCCTACGAACACCAACTTCTGTACCAGTTCACGTCGTGTATCGACATCCTCAAGATCTTTCTGTTCCCCTCCCTCAAGGGTGACAAATGTTCTTCGTGCAAGCCCAAGCACACGATAGCCATTTCCGGCAAGCTCTTCGTATTCTTGATGAAAACGCTTTCGTTCCTTTTCGCTTAAGCGACTTTCATTGCCGCCCTCACCCACATAGAAATCCGAAAGCTCAAGAAGTACTTCGGGTGCGCCATTCAAAAAGAGATGTGTCTTCCCGTCTTCACTCCCGTGAAGTGACGCAATATACTTGTTCTCGGGGTTGAAGGTAAGAAGTGAGATGCGCGGATACTTTTTGTGTAAGGCATCAAAGTCTTCTCCGCTATCGAGAAAATATTGCAATTTTGCTTCATCAGTCGTTTCGCCACGAGCAATCTTCTTTCCTTCAATCTCCTCAACCACAGCTTCATTTGCAAGTGCAAGGATCGCTGTTGCGTCCGTAGTTGCTCCGCCTGTGACCAATCGCTTTATAACCATCTTGCCTTCTGTAAGTGTTCCCGTTTTGTCGGTACAAATAACAGAGGCAGAGCCAAGGGCTTCAGCTGCTACCAGTTTCTTTACTACCCCTTTCCGGCGCAAAATTTTCTGCGCACTTACCGCTAAGATGATCGAGATACCAGCGGGCAGTCCCTCAGGAATTGCAGCTACCGCAACCGCAACAGCGGTTGTCACCATTTCGACAACCGAATACTCATTGACAACACCGACGCCGAAAATAACAAGAGACGCAACACCCATAAGCCAGGCAAGCAATGTACCAAGCCGCCCCATGCGAAGCTGTAGAGGCGTCGGTTCTTCCTCGGCTGTCTGGGTCATAAGCGCGATCTTCCCAAAGGCGCTGTCTGCGCCGGTTGATGTGACCACGGCGCGACCATCTCCCCGGGCGACAAGAGTGCCCATATGAACCATGTTTTCCCGATCCCCCACTACAACATCTCCTGAAATATCTATATTGCGCTTTCCGACAGGCGCGGATTCCCCGGTCAAAATCGACTCATTGATCTCAAGCTTATTCTGCGAAATGATACGTGCATCTGCAGGCACTTTCTTGCCAGCTTTAAGGAGAATAACGTCGCCTGGCACCAACATCTCCGCATTGATCTCATGCATTTCGCTGTCACGGATGACAAACGCGTTGGTGCGTACCACCTCTTCAAGTTTCTCTAAAATAGTGTTCGAGCGAAATTCCTGCCAGAAGCCGACAGCAACATTCACTGCGATCGCAAGTAAGATAACGATGGTATCTACCCACCTGTTCTCTTCACCATGTTCGCCTGCGGCAAGCTCTGAAGTCTCAGGCAGAAGGGCCATCCATGTGGTAAGAGCAGCGGCAATAAGAAGAATATAGACAAGTGGACTCTTAAATTGTCGAAAAAGAAATTGTATCCACGTTACTTTTTTACCATGCGGTAAAATATTCTTTCCATACTGTTTGATGCGTGCGGTCGCCTCAATCTGCGAAATACCCGCCTTAGCCTCAGAGCCAAGCTCAGAAAACAGATCATCAAGCCTTTTTTGATACCACATCATGCTAGTCAACCCTCCTGACACCCCACGAAGTCATAAGCCACGCGCGCTCATGGAGATAATACAAAAAGAGTTTCGCCGTTGCCTCAAGAGCCCCGACTTGAAGAGCAATCACCCACTCTCCGGTGATGATGAAGGTGGCAACAATCGTTGTAAGT
Organism: Minisyncoccota bacterium; assembly: GCA_028280145.1. GTDB lineage: Bacteria > Patescibacteriota > Minisyncoccia > Phycocordibacterales > JACZSL01 > JANQMM01. The sequence continues at coordinate 19,364 of JANQMM010000002.1, forward strand.
GTCGCCAACACTCTCCACGTAACGGCGCGAATGATGCTTCGGGTATGACTGATGTGCACTTTGGTGTGATCAACCCTCAGTGTCATGCAATAAGTATACTAGGTTTTAAGCCCTCTTTTCGGAACTGTTGAAAAGCTTGTGGAAAAGTACGTGCAAAAATATCGGGAAAAATTGTATGAAAGTGGGCTTTTTTCTTGCTTGACCCCACCTTCGGCTCTGGTACTATATAGTCAAGGTAGAAATGAGGGCTAAGTTCGCAAGGGCTTGCACGTAACTCTCACCAGTGCCTTGAGTAAGGACTTGTCCTTACGCAAAGCCGAGGGATACGGAACAAGTTTCTACCTTACTGAAAAGACTGACGTGTATTTAATTACTGTCGGTTTTTTCATTTGGTATCCAACCTCTTCACCCCCAAGACGCAAGGTTTAACAACATGATCAATTCAAGAGGTCTGACCTCAATTGCGGTATACTAGCAATTAATGACTAGAATTAATATATCTAAATACGCAGAGGTCGGACCTCTAATATGTTTGGTGAAGTAGCGCTTGAGGAGATCATCGTGACCGCCGGGTATCTTGGGATATTCGGACTCATGATCGTAAACGGCTTTTTGAGCTATTTTCCCTCAAGTCAGATACTTTACATCATATCCGGCTATTTTGTGTTCACGGGAGACCTCAACCTTTTTATAGTGACAGCTCTTGGAGCACTCGGAAACACTATTGGGAATTTCCTTTTGTTCTACCTCGTACGGGAAAAGGGGCTTGCATACATCAATCGTTTCACCATCGTTCCCCAAGAAGAAATACGAAAACTACAAATAGTATTTGAAAAACGAGGCACGTGGTTTCTTTTCATCGGAAAGTTACTTCCGGCAATCAAGGTGTTTATGCCGATCGTCGCAGGAATCGCCAAGATGAAGACGGCAGTATTCATCCCGATCATTTTGGTCTCTTCATATATCTGGTCATTGATGTTCGTCGGGATTGGTTATTTCTTTGGTAAATCAACCGATTTCTTCGGTACATATGCCCTTGTTTTGCTTATTTTTGCCCTTATTTTGGTCGGAGCACTCTATCGCTATATGAACAGCTCAAGCATCCTAAAAGAGCTTAAATCAAGGTCCAACAACTGAAAACAGCCCCGTCTCGTTAGAGACGGGGCTGTCCGAAGCGTGAAAGATCAGCGCTTAGAAGCGAACCACCATTCGACCACCAAACTCACCGGTGGTGAAGTTCTGTTCGAGTGTCAACGCCACGTTGTTACCGGGAGAAACGATTCGCAGACCGCCAAGGACGGAATCTTCCCCGTCCAGGTGCTCGACCTGGCCATACCCGTAGAGCCAGGAAAGGATCTTTTTTCGATAGAATGCGTACGCCCCTATTTCGTTTCCGTCGCTGTTCCAGTGAACGGCACCACGCAACTTGTGATCACCGCGCTCCGCCACCGCATCGAGAAACGTTCGTGTCGAACCTTCGACCGCCTGTAGAGACAAGCGAGTGAACCCGTTTTCGAAGCCGTATTTGAGATATCCCGAGAATTCGGGATGCGCAAACCTAAGTTCGTCGAACGGATGTCCGCTTTCGCCGGTGATATCGAACGCAAAGCTCCATGACTCGTTTATCGGACCCGAAAAGGCAACGCCTGGCGCGAAGAAATCGACCGGAATACCCGCAGTCTGGATCGTCTCCTGCAGAAATGGGGGCGGGACCGCAAGGGCGGCCTTACGAAACAGCCGTCCAATCTCGATCTTCAAGCCGGACTCGGTCTCGTACCAGCCTTTGAGTTCCATGATCTTGGGGCTGTCCGTGAAGTTGCCGTCAAAGAATATGCCAGCGTTGTCCCAGTCGGCTGTCGTGCGAATCCGAAGACTCTGGAAGTCAAGCTCCCAATCGTCCCTGTCGAACGAATACTGCGCCCAGCCGAATGCGTTCAGATCGGCACCACCGACGTGAGCCGTCGGAAGCAATTGAGGCAAAGGGGTGTCGGAAAATGATACCAGCTCCCCTTCTTCGATCACTTGCTCCTGCGGTGCAGATGTATTCTTCACGCTTTGTGCCATCTTTGCCGGTGAGGCAAATGCGCCGGGAGCGACAGATGAGAGGACTGCGGTCAAAAGATACGAGATGAAACGCATCAGATCCTTGAACTGCTTTTCCCGTGTGATGTTCGTCGGATAGACGAAGAAACCATACAGCCAAAACGTCGAGAAAAACACCAACCGGTGCGGTTCAAGATGTACCCGCAGTCGCCTTCTGAGAAGGCGTATCACGAAGAAGACCGGTGCAACAATCAACGCAGTGAAGACGTACGCCCAGAACATCTCGTACCAAAACGATACGTATGATATGTCGACTTCCTGATTCAGAAAAGAATCCGCGTACACCAAATGTTTGGCACGTGCCGCATCAATGACGGAGCGGTCCGTGACATCGGCGAAGAACTCGGGCTGCTGTGCAAGACCGAACCTGCTCTTGATCAAACCGATCCGGAAGAGTATTCCTACCGCTTCACCACTTTCCTCTGATAGCCCGTGCTCTTGGCGCTCTTTGTACTCAAGCACATTAGCCAACGCCTCAATAGCATACAGTTCCGAAAGAATCTTAAAGTATTCATCCGGATTCCGGAGAGCCACCTTGATCTTCGTCTGCGCTTTCTCAATCCGCTGCACGATCTCCTCCTTGGAAACGTCTGGCATTGCTTCTGCAATCGCCGCCGTGCGCATAGCGTCTTCCTTGTTTGAAAGCGATATGTACTCGGCAAACGGTGAGATCCAGATACGCAACAGGAGTAGCGCTGGGATAAGATACGATACCATTGGAGGTATCCATGCTTTTTGATTGTTCATTGCGAAAACTCCTCCTTCGCATTCGTGACATTCGTGAATTTTCAACTAAACTATAATACCGCCCGCCATTTTATCATAAATATAAGTTTTTGTCAACTAAAAAACCGCTCTGTTAAGCGGTTTTTTGACGTTTTCATGTGTAATGACTCGTTTAACCTTCTTCTGTGGCATCAGATTCAGCTTGCCCTGGAGTTACAAGCACTTCTTCAATGATCACTGGATCAGCCGGAACGGTACTTCCGGGTTGCACCGGTGTTGCTGCAATTGCATCTACTACATCCATACCAACGAGCACATGTCCGAAAACAGGATGCTGGCTCGTTAACGGTTGTTTGTCAAAGTCGAGTCCGGTATTGTCAACGTGATTGATGAAGAACTGGCTTCCTCCTGAGTTTGGCTGACCAATGTTGGCCATAGAAATAGTGCCGCGAAGGTTGGAAAGTTCCGGATCAAATTCGTCTTGAATAGTGTACCCTGGCCCTCCCCGACCGTAGAGTGTTACATCATCACCTCTTGAGTTTGGATCACCGCCCTGAATCATGAAATTGTTCATGACACGATGAAACTTTGTATCATTATAGAATCCTTCTTCTGCAAGCTTGATGAAATTGCCTGCGGTAATAGGCATTCTATCCATGTACAACTCAAGTGAAATATCTCCTCTGTTCGTCTTGAGTGTTACAACGGGATTTGTATTATTTGTTGTTGGAAAATCCTGATCCATAGCTTCTATGTTTACTGCGCCGTTTTCCTCTGTGGCATCGCCTCCGTTCTGTACAATAATAAATAGAAACAAAAGCAAGGCAAGCACCGCAACGAAAATAAGACCTCTTGTCAGATTATTTTTTTGCATTGTATGTATAAACTTACGCAATGATGAATAATAAGGATATCATATCGCTCCTTTCGAATTCCATCAACACACCTTTTGTTATGTCTGTGTGTCTTCGTTTTGAGAACGAGTAACTCCAAACCCTCCAAGCGCAAACCAAAGCGCAAGCACGACAAACATGATGAGAAGCGGCACGACAAGACAGATGTATGAAAGAAGCCAGGTGATGAGAGCTGCAAGAGCGGTACTTAGAAGCAAGAAGAGAAGCGCTCTGCGGCAACGTTCTCTTGATGTATGCGCGTGTCTATGTCCAAGGAGACGCTCAATAATGAGCCAGACAAGGTAAAGTGCAAGAAGGATAAGAAGTGCAACCAAAAGGCATGTGAATCCCGCCATCGAAAAGAGTGAGTCCGGAATACTAAACAACGCCGCTGCAGCTTGAAGCCCATTTTCTTCTTGTGCGTTCACACCTTCATTCTCATCTGCGATCTCAGATGAACCTTCTTCTACGACTTGAGAATCAGCGAAAGAGTCATCGTCGGTCGTCGGAGTACCCTCTCCTGTCTCTACTGCGGGTATAGTTCCAGATGACGTTCCTCCACCTGGCGCTGTTGTCTCTTCTGAAGGAGTTGGTGGGGGTCCTTCGATTACGTCTCCTGCAAGCGTCAATGTGAATTGATGCTCAAAACTTGCTGTGTCAGGCGACGCTCTTGAGATAACACGATAACTGTACACCTCACCAGGAGATAGGCCAGATATGCTAATAAGATGACTGACCACCTTTGAAGGGTCTTCAGTTGTTGAGAATGGATAACCGAAATTCGGCGCGTCACTTAGATCAAGGTTATAACACGGACCTGAAGTGAGACACGCCGGATAGTTGTCTCCGCCTGAGGCAAGTCCGTATACAACACGACTGGTTGCAAGCAAATTAGTATCCCACTCGATCACCGCTGTTCCGTCACCGGGGATACCTTCTCCAACCTCAACATTTGTTACCCGTTCATTAAAGATCTGAAGTGGTGGTGTGTTGGGATTGTTCCCTCCCCCTCCGCCACCAGAAGAACCGCTCCCACTATTGGTATTGTTCTCATCACTCACCTCTGTGCCGCCACAATTGGTATCACCTCCTTCAAATCCCATACAGAGATCAAAGCCAAGATTCTTGCCTTGATATGTATTGTCATTGGTATTTACGAAAGAAATAGTGAAGGTATAGGTTCTGCTTGCGCCATTTCCAAGTGTACCAAGGGACACTTCACCACTCTGGAAGAATTCATCAAGCGTGTCGTCATAATGTGTTGTTGCGCTCTCATCAGTTATGACAATATGTAGCTTGCTTCCAAAACCATCGTTGTCGAAAACATTGATCGCTTCAGCGAGAACTGCCTGCTCGGTGCCCGAGTTGTTGGTCACAGTAGCTTCTCCGCTTGTATCATCACCAGGAAGGAAATTGGCCTCTTCAAAGAGTGGGTCGGGAACAAAATCAACGCTAAGCGGTGATTGTGACTGTGCGTGCACGGGAACTGCAACAGCAAAGAGCGCGAGCATCATGCCGATGAGCGTATATATTCCTTTGTGCCGTAGTGTACTCATATTATTCTTCATTCGGT
>JANQMM010000006.1 GCA_028280145.1 Minisyncoccota bacterium
ACGCAGCGAAGATTCCCGACCGGAACCTACACCACGAATAATGACATCTACCTCTTTCACACCCATTGTTGCCGCTCTTTCTCCTACCACTTCACCAACTTTTGCGGCGGCAAATGGTGTACTCTTCCGCGCACCTCCAAATCCAAGGGAGCCTGCAGAGCTAAAGACCGCCGCACCACCCTGTTTGTCGGTCAACATCAACTTTGTATTGTTGTATGTCGCATGGATATGAAGCGTTCCGCTGTCCATTTTTTTCTTCGACACACGAGAAAGAGAACGATTCCTCAAACTGGAATCCATTCCACTCCCTTTCTTTTTTACGATACGTTTCTTACCCATAAAATATTTATCACGTATTGACCCTCATTACAGCGGACTATTTCTTTTCAAGCTTTGTCTTACCGCTACCCATTGTCTTTCGTACGTTACCGCGAACAGTTCGTGAATTTGTCTTTGTGCGTTGTCCCCGGGTCGGTAGGTGTAGCGAATGACGCATACCGCGATACGTTTTTATGTCCTTCAAGCGCTTGATATTCTCATTCTTTGTCCGCTTAAGGGTACCCTCGATCTCATAATCTTCTATAAGTTGTCGCAATATATTCTCCTCATCCTGCGAAAGCTCACCCGGTCTCTTTCCGTGATCAACCTTGGCGGCATCCAAAATGTCTTGTGCGCGACTGCGACCAATACCATAAATAGTCGTGAGCCCTATCTCAAGTCTTTTTTCATCCGGAATTGTGATACCTGATATTCGCATATTATCCTTGCCGTTGTTTGTGTCGGGGGTTTGTGCAGATAACGTAAAGTCGGCCTTTTCTGCGGACAGACTTACAATCTTTACAAATCTTTTTTACCGACGCTTTAACCTTCATAAACAATATAAAAAGACTACTTCACTTTAAAATGTAGTCATACTCCCACCCTGCTACAGCCTTTTTGTGATTCTTCCCTTTCCCCCGTACGGATCAATCTGTACGAGAACCTTGTCTCCAACGAGGACACGAATGCGATGCATACGCATCTTGCCCGCCAGAAACGTTAGAATTTCTTCTCCATTATCAAGAGTCACCCTAAAGAGCGTGTTTGGTAGAGCTTCTTCTACAACCCCTACCGCTGTTTCTTTTTCATTCTTATCCTTATCCATCAAGCTCTAACAGCAGTTGTGCCATACTACCAGAAGGTACATACGCGGTCAACCCCTTTTTTTCAAAAAAAGGCCCTACTGCTGTTTGTATTTATGCACATTGCTATTCTTCAGCAAGCACTATATCAATATCGATCTCTTCTGTCTCAACGGGGAAACTTCCTCTCCAGAAGGGTCGAATGACCACCTCCGCCTCATCAATGCTTGGATATCCTGAGAGGATTGTATGAATTGCTTCTTTATTTCTGCCCGAAAGGTCGTTTTTTAGACTCTCCGTATCAAATATCCATACAATCGGAGCGGTTCCCGACATACTAAACCTGAATGTCGGATCAGACCACGGTCTTATTTCGTTGCCATTTTGAGCCGTCTGCGGAGTCAGAACAAGCCCTTCGGTTTCCAAGAAATCTACCTCCTCATTATTGAATGAGCCAAATGTATTTTCTGCCAGAAATTGAGCCAGTTCAGTTTCTTTAAAAAGGACGCTGTACAGCACGGCTTTTTCCCGAATCTCAACTTCACCACCCTTTTCTTCCGGTGTTTCAGAAATGAAATCAATGAATACAGAAGATGGGAATCCAACAAAGCCGTCAGGCTTTTGTGAATCAACTTGACCCATAAGCTCGTCACGCAACGATGCCTGAAGAGTTGCACGCTCTTGCTCAAGCACGCTGTCTTCAACCACTAGCCTTTCTCCGGCAAAACCGCCGGTCATATCGGTGACTGATTCGGCGTAAAAGGTTTCAAATTGTGGCGCGCCTTTGAAGCCGGGAATGGTGAAGTTGGTCTTGCCCATGTTATATGATTCACCCGGCTCGTCGGCATACACTGTCACCTCGACGCTACCCGGTCTGTCATCCACTTTGCCCGGCACAACGACTGACTTATCGATGCGATAAATCTTTCCGTCCGGTGTTTCGAATCGGGTGTTGCGAATGAGCTTTTGCGGGTTGGAGTTATGATCGTTGTAGATACGAATATTGCCTGAAGCTCGCTCTTCTACTTCCTCACGACCAGTTGCCGCCACCATTTTCGTAAGAAGCGATTCAAGCGTCATAAGTTCGTAACCAAGTTCACCTGCCTGAGGATTCTCGCGCACAGCCTCAAAAGTACCGCTTACAGTAAGCGTCTCTTGTTTCGGATGCACGGTTACCGTTGCTCCGCCAAAAAACATCGAGAATATAAAGGAAAGTACAAGCAACACAACGAGTCCGCCCAAACCAAAATACAGATACTTCATCTTGCCCAATCTATCCGGCTTCGGCGGTATGGTGCGATGAAATTGAGTGTCATGCGAGACAGGCGGCCGAGATGGAGGTCTCTGCTCTCCTGCCGAGCCGAGTGGACGCTGAGCGGGTCTTTCACGTCCGGGAGGTCTTCGTCTGGGACGGTCTTCAGGGGGGAGTATGTCTCTGATTGTGTTTTTAGCCATATATTTCAAGGGTTTAATTCACGTCCCCCTTATTGTATCAAAAAGTGACAAGACTGAGAAACTGTTTATTCGTACAACGTTTTACGTAGGAATATAGCTTCCAGAGCAAGGAATGGATCAAGCTCGGACGTCAGTTTGCTATGCGTCGCGTAGTTTGCAAGTAGCTTCATACTAAGGTGTGTGATCTTAAAGGGTGCTTTTGACAACGCATATTCACTGAAATCACCTGCCAGAATCACTTGCTTGAACCACTCACCAAAATCCTCATCAACCGTAATGTACACATGCTTTGGCAGTGGTACTTCGGTCGATATACGCGAGATAGTGTCATAAAATGCTTCAAGCCATACCGAATGTACACTTGTAAGAGTGTCACGAAGCTTTTTTGTCTCTTCGGCAGCACTTTCTCCAAGCATATATGTTCGAAGCATTGCAATAGATTGCTCTATTGAAATGTTAAACTTCTTTGCAACTTCTCGGATGACGTAGTTTTTCCCGTATGGAAATGATGTTGCGTCAACGATTGTGCCCTTGTGCACTGTAGCCACATCGGTTACCTCACCGCTGATATCAATCAGAAGAAAACTGGTATTTCCATGGAAAATATCTCTGGTAACGATGAAGGAAGGCAGAATGAAGCTATGGAAAATACCTCCGTCTTTTCTGTTCAGCAATTGGTTCTTGATTTCGCTGGCTTTTTCGTAGATGTAAGAAGGTACGACGCTTAGCACAAGGTCGATCTGTGCTTTTCGCGCCGGTTTATTGTACGGGTCAGAAACGATATAGCCGTTAAGTGACGTTTGGATGATCTTTTGTTCGATCAGGACCGGCAAGTCGGACTCTTTGCCTTTCGCGGCAGTATCGCGAGCTTTTTGGGCAAATGCCAATTCTTCTTTCTTTATGAGGTTCTTAACGAATTGCTCGGTCAACTCATACGGCTCTTCTTTATCTATCTTGAATTCTTTTACCTGCATTGAGTACCACGGGGATGCAAAGGCGAAAAAGACATCATCCAACTTCTGTTTCCTGCCCGCCTTTTTCAGATATGGCATACCTGCCGACTGAAGCTCAAGAGAAATATCAAGAAGTGTTGCAAGCATTGTTTTTACGAGCTGTTCATACGACACGTCTTCCTGAACAGGAATACGAAGTCGCTTGCTCCACAGAATATTCGGTAGTTGTGCCGTTGAGATTGTTGTGATTGCGGCGCCGATACTGCCGCTACCGACATCAAAAACGGCCACGATCTGTTCGTCGCGACTATTCCCTTTCTTACTAAAGAGTCCCATATACGTATTATATGTATAGAGTATGCCGGCGCCTAGTTACAAGGTGTTGGTAGAGATCGGATGCTAAACAGTCTCAAGTGTTGCCTTGACCCTTCGCACACCTGCAGAAGACGCTTTTTCTGTTCCGATCGTAAAGGCGCCTTTGATATCACCTGTATTCTTAACATGCGGACCTCCGCAAAGCTCCTGTGACCACACAACCCCATGATCATCCTTGATCACATACACATTGACCACATCGGGATATTTTTCCCAAAAACTCCCTTCAACCCCTTTCTCTTTCGCTTCAGTTTTTGGCATTTGTTCGATAGCGACATCAGCTTTTGCCGAAATAGCCTCATTCACATAGGCTTCCACCTTATCCAAAGTGTCTCTGTTAACTTTCTCATTATGGGTGAAGTCAAATCGAGTGCGCTCCTCAGTGATGTTTGAGCCGGCTTGATGCACGTCGTCTCCAAGATACTTTCGCAGTCCTGCGAGCATAAGGTGTGTAGCAGTATGAAGCATTGTTGTCTTTGCGCTCGTATCTGCAAGACCACCCTTGAATTTATGTTCGGCTCCTGCACGCGATGTCTTGCGATGGTCTTCCATTTTCTTTTTGAATCCCTCCATATCAACCTTCATACCCTTCTCTTCTGCCAACTCTTCGGTCATCTCGATCGGAAAGCCGTACGTAGTAAAGAGCACAAAAGCATCCTCTGCCGAAACGAGATCACCCCTGATTTTCTCAAACCTCTTAAGACCACTTTTGAGTGTCGAACTGAATTTCGTGTGTTCGGCAAGTAATGTTGCCTCGATCACATCTTTCTTCTCTGCAAGGCTTGTATACGTATCACCGTATGCCTTAATGACATGTTTGCTGAGTGCTACAAGCGCTTCAGACCCGACCTCAAGCTTATTAAGATGAATAATGGCACGTCTTAGAAGTCTTCGAGTAACATATCCTGCATCAGTGTTTGTCGGCATGATTCCGTCTGAGAGCATAAATACTGCTCCGCGTACATGGTCGGCGATGATACGGAATGATATCTGTTGGTCTCCCTTGTACGAAATATTTGAAAGAGTCTCGATCTCACGGATCAGGTTCGCAAACACATCAATAGTAAACACATCGTCGTCATTGTTCTTTGCGGCAACGATACGTTCCAGTCCTCCACCAAAGTCAATGTTCTTCTGCGGCAATTCTTCAAACGATCCATCTTCTTTTTTAATGTATTGCATGAATACATTGTTACCGATCTCCATAAAACGTCCACAGTCACAGTTCGGGTGACAATATGTGCCATAGCCCTCTATTACACATTTTTCTCCAAGCTCCGGATGGAAATCAAAAAATACCTCCGAATCGGGCCCACCCGGCTCTCCTGCGGGCATATGTTGAGGTTCTCCGGCACGACTCCACCAATTCTTCTTTGCGTCAAAATAGAAAATACGCCCACCCTGCATTCCTTGTTCGCCTCCTTGCTCTTCCGTCAAAAGCTCAATGTCATGAGCATCAATGCCGTCTTTCTTGAACAAGTCTTTCCAGATAGCAACCGACTCAACGTCTGCCGGAATGTTATTTTCCGGATCACCCGAAAAGACTGTTATATAAAGACGCGCGGGATCAAGCCCTACTTCCTTTGTAAGAAAAGTATAAAACCAAGGCAATTGTTCTTTCTTGAAGTAATCACCAAGTGACCAGTTTCCCAGCATCTCAAAAAAAGTTGTATGACGATTGTCTCCCACTTCGTCAATATCTTCGGCTCGAAAACACTTTTGTGAGTTGACCAAACGCGTCCCTTTTGGATGTTTTTCTCCAAGAAGGTGTGGCAAGAGCGGTTGCATACCGGAGCCGGTAAAGAGTGTAGTGGCATCATTTTCCGGCTGGAGGCCCGCAGACGGGATAAGTGCGTGATCTTGTGACTCGAAAAATGCCACGTATTTTTTGCGTACTTCTTGAAGTGTCATGTTGGCTAGAATACTACCCTTTGCCTAAGCCGTCAAAACGGCAAATAATTGAAATATGAAAGTTCCAAAAAATAGCCAAGGAGAATGAGAAATACGGCAAAAATACCAAGTGCCCGCTCGCGCTTCATTTCTTTAAGCACGTCCATATCAATCCTTCTCTCTTTAATGATGTGGGCGTGCACGTTGATAACAGTTGCACCAAGAATAACCTTTCCAAAAAAGCTAAGCGTCAATCCCCAAAACAAAGCATCCGAAAAAAGATCTATTCCCATATATGTATCAGTGTAGCTAACGGACTCCTAAATCACAATAAGCGGATAGTGGATGTTGAGACACTACCATATCTTGGCGCGCTCTGACTTTTTGCGATACAATGCGTCACCCTGCTTTACATCAAATGCGTCATAAAATGCTTGCACGTTTGATGCAGGGCCGTTTACTCGAAATTCATTTGGCGCATGTGGATCGGTGAGGGTGATGAGTTTTAAAAACTCGTCTCGATACTGCATTTTCTCGCCTATTGCGAATCCAATGAAATATCTTTGCTCCATGGTTAGTCCGTTGATCTTCTTTCTGTGCTTACCCTTTTTCAGGAGCTGTAGCGCATCGTATGCGATCACCAAGCCGCCAAGGTCGGCAATATTCTCTCCAAGTGTAAGCTTTCCGTTTACCCGCACTCCGTCAACTACTTTGTATTTATTGAATTGTTCTTCAAGTACTTTGGTCTTTCTTCTGAATTTTGCATAATCCTCTTTTGTCCACCAATCATTCATGTTCCCGTCCTTGTCGAATTTTGCTCCCTGGTCATCAAAGCCGTGAGTGAGCTCATGTCCAATGATCGAACCTATTGCGCCGTAGTTCATTGCAACATCTGCCATATGGTCAAAAAATGGAGGTTGTAGGATGCCGGCGGGAAAAATAATTTGATTTAAGTTTGGAGAATAATATGCATTGACTGTTTGTGGGGGCATCTCCCATTTTTTGGGGTCTGTAGGCTTGCTCAATCTCCTCATTTCTTTCTTGAAACCAAAGATGCTTGCTTGCAACACATTTTGGGCATGTGACCTTGTCCCAATCTCCAGATCGGTATATGTCTCATACTTCGTTGGGTGTCCCAACAAAAGTGAGATCGACTTTAACTTCTGAATCGCCTTCCTTTTTGTTCTTGCACTCATCCAATCAAGTTTCGTTATTCGCATCTCGTAGGCTTTGGTTACATTTCGTACGAGTTTTTTGATCTCCACCCATGCCTCCGGTGGGAAATATTTTTCTACATACATTTTCCCAAGCGCTTCACCCATAACACCATCACATACGGCAATTCCCCGCTTCCACAACTCCGGCATTTTTTGCTGACCTAAAAGCGTCCGTCCGACATATTCAAAACGAATGGAAATATATGGTTCTCCAAGTGTTCCTGCGTATGTATCCAAATACTGCCACCGCAGATACGTTTTCCAGTCGGAAAGCGAGATATCCTTTATGAGCGTGTTTACCTCCTTCAAAAACAGTGGCTGATTAATGATGAGGTGTGGAAGTGCCTTTTTAGGGACTCCAATAGCATTAAAATATGTTTGCCACTTGAATGCGGGATACTTTTTCTTAAGTGTCGCCGATGACATCTTGTTGTATGTCGCTTTTGCGTCACGGGTTTCTACCGGTGTCATGGATGCTTGAGCAAGCCTTGTTTCGATTTGGATGATCTTTTTAACGCGCCCGCCAACACTCTTTGCGGGATAGTATTTTTCTGCTTTAAGCATTCGCTCCACATATCGTATGTATGCATCCCTGACGCGTTTTGACTCTTTATCCTTTTTCACTAAATAGTTCCGATCCGGAACACCGATACCCGATTGTACAAGTCGAAGTACCATGCGCTTGCTTTGTTTATCATCCTGATCAAAATACAGATCCCATGGAGCACCAACGCCAATTGTGTGCAGATACGCCAGTACCTCAGCGAGTTCCTCTTTTGACTGCATGCGTTCGATAATATTAAAACCCTCATACAGATACGTGATCCCCTGTCTGGTTCGCTTGGCCATATTCATTGTTGTAAGATACAGATCGCGCAGTTTTCTCTCAGCACTGTTTGTCGCAAGTGTCTTTTTCTTACATAACTGCTCTAAAAGCCCGCGAAGCTTTTTTTGGTTTTCAAGACGCAATACATTAAATGAACCCCAAGCTACCTGGGTCACGGGTATCGGATTTCGCTTGAACCATTTGTTGGAGACGTGATGATAAAAATCGTCCTGTGGTCGGAACGATGTATCAAGGTCTTTTATATCGAAGGTCTTTTTCGTCATATGTATTTTTTCAACAATTGTATGTCACTTTTTATTGTATCTATAAGGTCTCGATTATATATTGCCGCGGCCGGATGGTACAGCGGCAAAATAGTCACTTCGTCCGTTTCGTATGTCTTACCGTGTGCAGTACTGATAGGTTCAATCTCAAAATCAAGTCCGTATTTGCGCATGATGTAATCCATAGCATAACGGCCAAGCGTTACGATGACCTCAGGCTTGATGATCTCGATCTGCCGATCCAGAAAAGGGGCGTAGAGGGCTATTTCATCCGGCAAAGGGTCTCTGTTGTTGGGCGGCCGGTCTTTGACGATATTGGTGATATAGACATCTTTTCTGTTAAGCTCAATACTTGCCAAAAGATCATCCAAAATTTTCCCTGCGGCACCACAAAACGGTCGGCCTGTTTTGGCCTCGTTTCGTCCGGGTGCCTCTCCGATGAACATAATTCGAGCTTCGTGATTTCCTTCACCAATGACGGGAAAATTCCCCTCTTTCTTTCTGAAAGATACCAATTCTGTTTCGGTAAGAGCAAGCACTTCGTCTCGTATCGTGCGTAGGTGTTCAGTGTTTTGTGACATTCTAGACGAGTGCGCCTTCTTGCTGTAGAAGTTCCCGCTTCTTTTCGACACCGCCGCGGTTATAGCCTCCAAGCGAACCGTTTGCCCCGATCACCCGATGGCACGGCACTGACGGGTCATAATTCTTGCTCATAATGGTTCCCACTGCGCGCGCGGCATTCGGACTACCCGCCAAAGCGGCGACTTCACCATATGTCATGGTTTCACCTTTTGGTATATCGCGAACTACACTGCGAACACGTTCTGTGAAATTATTCTTTGATACCATGTTTTGACCAGTTAATAATTGTAAGCGTGCACGTATCGGCATCACCGATCGTACCTGTAAGTGTAGCATTAAAAGTGGCTGATTTTGCGATCGGCAGATTTATCGGTATGAAACGTTGTTCTTCTTCATCAAATCCAAGTGCGAAAAGCAGTTCCTCGGATGTTTCGGCGCACATAAGTGTCGCATTGATCAGTGTGACGTCCACATCTGAGTTATTTTCAAATGTAGCGAAGACTTTTTGATCTTGTATGTATGCATCTTTTGCAACAACAAGTGCTCCGGTGTCTGTTATAGCAATCGGGAGTTTCTCACTGCTACGTTTCCCCTGTTCGTTATGGGAAGTATACGCAAGTACGCCTATTCCAATAAATACAAAGATCACTCCAATAGAAAAACGCCGCATGATCTAAAATAACGTACCGGTATCCGGCGGTGATGTGTCTTTTTTGTATACACGCTTCTTAGTCGCTTTCTTTTTCGGGGCATCACTGCGGAGCCCTGCCTTTGCCTGCAATGTGCGCCCGACTGTTTCTCGATAGGGGCAGTAGTCACAGTCACTTCCCTTTTTCGGGACATCGTCGGATTCAAGACATGCACGTATCTCTGTAAGTGTTTTTCGAATCCATGAGTCATTGCCGGTATACGGTATCAGATCGACATCAAATTCCAGTCTTCCGCCAAATGCTTCTTTGTCCTTTCTTCCGTTTGCGTATACGAAATATCCCGTGTTAGAAACCTCAAATCCGTTTTGACGAAGGAGCCACTGATATACTTCCATCTGACGCTTATAGCTTATTTGCCAGTCGGCATCAAGCGATACTTTCTCGTCTTTGCTGGTTGCTTTGTAATCAACAACGATCAATTCCTTCGTCTTGGTGTCTCGCCACACATCATCAATTGCTCCGCTGATCGTCATGCCTGTTTGCGCATCAACATGTTCTACGCCCCGGAAATTGTCCCTCCATATGTCGATGTCTTGGTGGGCAAAAGGAATGGCGTCCACACTGTGCTGTTCCATCAGTGGGTGTCTGGATTTCTTTGCTCGATGCGTATCAAATTCTTTTTTCAGGAGATGGTCAACCGCACTGTTTAAATTGAACGGAAAGCCTGGCGGCCGCTTCGTGCCAAGCTTATTGTCAACATAAAAACAACGCGGACATTCAAGAAACAGATCAATCTTCGAACGGCTAAGCCTCCATTTCTTTCCACCATAATTCCAGTCTGCGCTACGGCTTGGGTTGTAGTACTGCGACATTGCTACACTATACCACGAGCTATAAAGGAGGTTGTGTTGGCGGTGTCTGAGGTGTATTTCTTGTTTGTGAAATTGTTTTTATTTTTTCCTCTATGAACCACATAAGCGTAAAGACAACAAGAGTAAGAAACGTTGTGTAAATGGCAACGTCATAGAGTTGGTACCCGACAGCAACGCCGATACCCGCCGCAACCCAGAGTCCTGCCGCCGTGGTGAGGCCTCTAAGGCGATGCTCACGCATGATGATGAGTCCTGCTCCAAGGAAACCGATACCGGTAATAATGCCTGCGGCAACACGAAGAGGGTCAAAATTGATACCGTGCGGGTAGTATTGTGCGGTAATAACAACTGAAATAATCACAAACAGACACGCGCCAAGAGAAACAAGAGCGTATGTTCGCATGCCTGCTGTTTTTCCTGCAATAGACCGTTCAGTTCCAAGGAGTACTCCGAGTATCATTGCAAGGGCAAGCTGTAAGAAGGTCTCTATTTGTCCCGGAGTCGGAATGAGGTCTACGTCCATGGAGCGTTAGTTCTTACGATCAATGTGAATTGTCTCAAATGTTGTTGAAATCGTATTACCTCCTGTTTCCCTAAGCGGCATGTCATCCTCAAGAGAGAATAACCCGTCACCGTTATCATCATAAAGAATGACGAAATATACATTCTCAAATTCTGTGTTTCGAAGCAGATCCACGTAGACATTGGCGTACTCTCCAGCATCAAAGCGTTGTGCTCCAAGGGCATTTAGCGGAACACCTTCTTCGGATTCGTGTACAACCGCCCAACCGCTTCGTGCGAGGGTGATGGTGTCAATTGTTACCCGGTCTCCTGCAAGTTGATCGCTTGTGCTGACTGTATTTGTGCCGGGTACTTCAGTTCCCGCTGTGTTCCCGTCATTCTCGGCCTGCTCAGCATTTTCCACGTTTTCTTGCGCATCATGTTCGTCAGTTGTAGGAAGTGTGCCTTGATCTCCCATAAAGGTCGGTGCAATAAGCAACCCAAGCAAAAAACCGATCAAAAAAGCGATAACGAACTGTACCTTACTGTTCACCTTGTTCCCTTCCTTCCCTGCTTCCTTTTTCTTCTCCATATGATTTCACTAATTTAGCTAACTGTATAGCTTTTATTCTAGCTTATCGGAAAAACTACACAAGGCTTGACTTTCTTCTATAACTGTAGCTATTTTCTCCGGCGCGACCCCAATTTCTTCCAAAACTTGATTTCGTTCGGCAAGGCCGTTGCACATGACTATTTTCTGCGAAAGTAGTGCGATTTTCTCTCTTTGTGTGAGTGTGGTAAGCGCGGTGATCGGATAAATTCCGGTTTTTCGTATCATGTCTTCAAGGTTGTTCTTTTTCGGATAATTCCATCCGAGAAGCTCGAGTTGTGCGCATTTTCCATACTCAATGGCGCTACGGGTAAACTTTGTATTCGTGATTAATATCCCCCTACTTATATTTGGAAAATCGTTGTGGTGATGCGGCTTCTTTTGGATATCATCAAAACGTTCGCGCACGTATAGGGCTGTTTTCAGGTCTGTTTTGATACCGGGGCTGTTGTGGAATTTCAATTCTGCGGCAATACATTCGGTTTCATTATAGGCAATAAGATCAACTTCGTGCTCGGCACATTTCCCCTCTATCATGACACCATTTTCAACCTGATATCCCATATGTCGATACACTTCTGCGACGTAACCTTCAAATGGGAACCCTGTGGGGCCCAGACCAAAGACCGCTCGACGCATCGAATAGCGGGCGGCAACCGGTCGCTGTTCTATCTTTCGAAGAAGCGAAAAAGCGTGTCGATAGATGTGCGTTGTAGACATCCCGGGCTGTAGTTCTTCAAGAACGTGTTCGACTATAGAATTACAAGCCTCGCTTGTTGCTCCGGCTCGTCTAAGCGAACGCTTTAGCTTGTCAGCGTTGAACGGTTCACTTTCCCCGCTTGCCTTTATGACATTGACCTCTCTTCTTTGCATACTATCTTTCAATAATACCACCACCTAAACAGTGTGTTCCCTCATACAGAACGAAAGACTGTCCCGGAGCAATACCAAGTTGTGCATGTTGAAAGCGAACTTTTAATATGTCTCCCTCATAATCAACGTAACAGCGTTGTCGTTCTCCACGATAACGAATGCGGGCTTCGTAATTTCCGATATCCGGTCTTTTTCCGATAAGCCAATGTTCGTCAGAGAGCGTAATGATCTTCGGGTTATAGGGAGTGCGTTCTTTTGTCTCCGAAACGGTTATCGTATTCTTGTCCACGTCTTTTGCAACCACATAATGTCGTTTTCTTTTGGTGTCTCTTGTTGTGATAAGAAAGCCGTGCCGTTGCCCGATCGTGTAATATGCGGCACCATCGTGTGTCCCGATCACTTCACCCTCCTCACTTAGTACATCACCAGGGTGTTCGGGAATGTATTGTGTGAGAAACGATTTCATATCCACTTTTCCAAGAAAACAAAGTCCCTGGCTGTCCTTTTTTTCTGCCGTGGGTAACTTGAACTTTCGGGCCATCTTACGTACTTCGCTTTTCTCGTATTCACCAAGCGGAAACAATATACGTGCGATATTCTCTCGCCTGATACGCCAGAGGAAATACGACTGATCCTTGTTTGCGTCCACTCCTTCATGAAGTTCGTATGTGCCTGTATTCTGATTTCGAACCCTGCGGGCATAGTGACCGGTTGCGACAAAGTCCGCACCATGTTCCATAGCATAATGAAAAAAGCCTCCGAACTTAATGTGTTGATTACACATGACATCGGGATTCGGAGTGCGTCCTTTTCTATACTCGGCGATCATGTAATCAACAATATGCTGCTTGTATTCATTTTCAAGATCAAGTGTCTCAAAGGGAATGCCAATGGCCGCCGCCGCCGCAATCGCGCTTCGTCTTTCTTCGGGCCATGTACAGGTTAAGAATTCCGGATGCCACACCTTGATAAAGACGCCGGTCACGTCATAACCCTCTCGCTTTAGAAGGGCTGCGGCTGTTGAGCTGTCAACGCCCCCGGAAAGGCCTACATATACTTTTGCTCCCATACTATCTTAAATATCTGAACTTATTTTCTCGATGGTTCTCAAACGTTATGCTGTAATAGATGTTTCCCGCTCTGTCGTGCAGATAGAATAAGTAGTCCGTATCAATGGGGGTTACTGCCGCAAGTATGGATTCAAGACTTGGATTTGCTATCGGTCCGATGGGCAGCCCCGGATATTTATAGGTATTGTACGGAGAATCGATCTCTAAGTCTTCAAGGGAAAGTTCATATGTGTTCTTCCCGTTTATATACGGAAACACTGCGTCAACCTGTAGTGCCATACCAATATCAATACGACTCCAAAGAATGCCGGCGATTGTTTGGCGTTCCTCAAAGTCATCAGCGGCTTCCTTTTCTATGAGTGATGCCATGATAACTATATCTTCAAGAGGCTTTCCGAATGCCTCAATGTCTGACGCGATCGTTTCTATACGAGTATCGAATGTCTCGCGTAATGTTTGATAGACTTCCTTTTCGGTCACGTTCGGGAGGAAGTAGTATGTATCCGGAAACAGATATCCTTCCGCTTCTTCCTTAAGCGCACGTTCAATGAATTTTTCCTTATCAAATCTTTCAAACTGCGACTCCATAAGGTCTGCGATTGAAAAAATTGTTGCGCCTTCAGGAATACGCGTCACCATCGGTGTTAAACCGTAGTCAGCGGTTGTAAGACGCGCGGTAACTTCAAATAAACTTGCGGGCGTGTGGAAATAATAATCTCCAGCTTGTATGCGCGATTGATTACCAGAGAGCACATTGAATACTTTGTACCACCACGCAGATCGAATGATACGTTCTTCTTTAAGGAGGGTCGCCGCCTCATTGAGGGTTGTTCCGGGCGGTACGGTGACTGTATGTTTGGTCGCAAAATCATGTGGTGGCCCAATAAAAAGCGCGTACAGAACAACAAACAACAAAACAATGACGGAAAGTATACGCAACAGAATACGTTTATGTCTCTCTATGAAATAGAGCGGACGCATAGAGTGTTCAGACAGCTCTTTGTTGGGCGTATCAGTTGTTTGCATTAGATGGGAAGATTAGGTGGCGCATCACTTCGCTTGGAAGGAATTCGTTGCAGACCCGGTGTTTGAACCACTGAGCCTGGGAAGTGATATATGGTCGCAAGTTCTTCAGTGTTAAGCACATATGGTTTGTAACGATATGGTGGATGGAACCACGGGCGCTTTCGATACGCCTCAAGTAATCGTCGACCGTTCCATGTTTCGCGGATCTGATTGTAGTCTTGCCACGGATAATTAAAATCGGTTGTTCGCTGCGGAAAGAATCCGTTGAGATTGTTGGAACTGTAGTGCTTCAGCGAGGTGATGAGTCCCGGAATATTTGCAGGATTGAACACGCTTGCGTCTGCAAAGTATAGCCCACGAATCCCCGCATTAAATCCATGTTTATTGATACTGCGTTCAATTGCGGCAATTTTCATCTTTGTTCCTTCTGAAGGCTCGATGGCAAAGCGCGCTTCAGGGTCTTTTGGAAGTGATTCTGCACGCAACTTTTCGACTTCCTTTGCAGCCTCCTTTTTCCAGTTGGGAAAACCTTTGTTCACCATATCCGTACTCTTGGTCTGTTGGATAATGATCTGTATCCACAACTGTTCTCCCTTGCGAATCGATGCAAAGAATTCCAAGAAGGAAGCCATCGGATCGACCTTTTCCTCGTCCTTGATTCCTTCTCTATCAAGGCCATAATCAACATATGTCTTTATCGGATACGCATCCGGTTCATCAAGCCCGAAATCACAACCCCACATCTTTGTTTTCTCCGGAACGAGCGTCACCAGACGCGCATAATCGTTTTTTGCTTCGTGAATTTCAACCTCAGGGTACTGTCCGTAAATGGCGGATTCAACGGTGTTGCGGAAAAAAGCACGTGTCCAGATATAAAAATGTACATGCCCTTCAATCGAAACTATCTCAAATGACCACCATGGCCGTACTTTTCCTTGGATCAGTCGAGAATACCACGTAGTCTCCTGTGGTCCCGTATGGATCGCTGAAAACACTGCTTCCATTGCTTTTGGCGATCGCTTGATATCAACGGGTAAAAAGACCTCAAGCAGTACCATTTCCTGACTCAGAATGAATTGCTTACGTTTGTACCGGATCCAAAGATTCCAAAATGTGAGTGCAAGAAGTATTGGAAGCCAGACAGGCATGGTTACTACCAATATCTGCAAAAAGAGCAGGAAGGCGTCACTATAAAATAATGAAAAAAATTCACGAATCATATTGCTTGTATGTCCTCATGATATACCAAAGAGGGCGCTTGCAGTAGTCGCGGATGTAGAAAAAAACCCCTCTCGGGGGCTTTTTGCTTAGGATACGAGAGCGTATTTTCCTTCTTTTGTCTTTCTAAAGAGTTTGGAGTCCTGGAGATTCACAATGATCGTATTATCCTTTACATACCTTTCGTTTCGTACCTTTTCGATCAACTCTTCCCGGGTGAGTGGTCCGTGATTCTGTAAGATCTCAGAAATGACATCTTTGACAACGCCGGTTGTATATCCCCATTCCGAAAGCGCATAGAGACCTCGTCCGACAAGCACAAATCGCTTGTCCTTGATGAGCTCGTTGTGGCAAGTTGCAACATGAGCTTTTCTATCAAACAGTTTTGCGATCGTCTTTGCCACCTCCGAGAAGTGCATGGGAGAACCATGTTGCTTGATCGCAAGATATGCATAGTCGCGCATTCCTTTTGCCCGTACATTTGAAGAATCAGCTCGTCCCCATTCACCAAGCGGGTTCTTTCCGAGTTTTTTAGAAATGCTAAGCCATCGACGTGCAATCTCCTCGTTTCGATATTTTTCGCTAAGATCACCAAGTTCTTTCAGAAATTGTGTGACAAATTCTCCTTCGGGTACTAGTTGGTCATCGTCAAGATCCCTGTATAGATTGTGCAAAGATTCATGGATCTGCTCAGCAAGCTTTTCGTCCACGAACCAGCGATGGTGGAAATCAGAATCTTCCTTCTTTCGTATAAATAGATCGCCTAGCACAAGCAAGAAATTGATGTGGTTTTTGATACTCTCATCCTTCCCTATTGCATCAAGAAAGTCCGCTTCGGCAACAATACCACCATGTGCTTCGATCATCTCTGCCAGTGAGTCGAATACTTCCTGGGCCTCTTTAAAGGCATCCGATTTTCGAATACTACCGAGTGCATAATTTTCGATCTGGCGAACACGTTCTCGGGTGATGCCGTATTTTTTTCCAATCGCCTCAAGTGTTTGCTTTTTTGGCGTTGAGCCAAGACCATATCGGCCAATAAGAACATCCCGCGCTCGATCAGGGAGCTCCGCGAGAAGTTGTTTTGCCACTTGTTTTGGTTTAAATGGTAGTGTTGCCATGTTCTCCTTGTATTATGCCGTTTCCCCAAGACATAGATATGTATCAGTTTCTATCATACATATCTATATCCGTCAAGTTATACGACGATATTAATTAATTTGTTAGGAATATGTATAGTTTTAGCCACTTTTTTCCCATCGATATGTGCCTGCACCTTTTCGATGGTGAGCGCGACTTCTAATAATTGTGCTTTTTCCTCATCTCTGGGAGCCTCAAATGAGCCACGAACTTTCCCATTTACTTGCACCACGATGGTCACCGTAGTCTCTTTTATCTTGTGGTGATCATATCTCGGCCATGTTGTTTCATGGACTGATCCCTTCTGTCCGCACGACTCCCACAGTTCCTCTGTGATGTGCGGTGCAAATGGAGCAAGTAATTGTATCAGCATTAGATACGCTTCTTTTGTGATCGCTCCCACCTCTTCAATTCCATTCATGAACACCATAAGCGTACTTACTGCCGTATTGAATTTCATATTTTCGATATCGTTCGTCACCTTTTTGATGGTTTGGTGTAATAAACGCTCAAGATTCTCATCAAGAGATGTTTCGGATATCAGCTCTTGAGCTCGCCAGACACGTTCCAAAAAGCGGCGGGCACCCACCATGCTATTGGTACTCCACGGTATCGCTTGATCAAACGGCCCCATGAACATTTCATACACCCTGAGCGTATCTGCACCTACCTGCTCGACAACGTCATTTGGATTGATAACATTTCCTTTCGATTTCGACATTTTTTCACCACCATCTGCAAGAATAAGCCCGTGAGATGTTCTTTTTATGTAGGGCTCACTTGTCGGTACCAGCCCCTTGTCGAACAAAAACTTGTGCCAAAAACGTGAATACAGCAAATGAAGCGTTGTGTGTTCCATACCGCCGTTGTACCAATCAACAGGCATCCATCTCTTGAGTGATTCTGTACTTGCAAACGCCTTGGCATTCTTCGGGTCGGTATATCGCAAAAAATACCAACTCGACCCCGCCCAGTTTGGCATGGTGTCAGTTTCCCTCTTGGCAGGACCGCCGCATATCGGGCACACTGTGTTCACCCACTCATCTATGGTCGAAAGAGGACTTTCACCGTCATCGGTTGGTTCATACTTTTCTACTTCGGGAAGTTCGATCGGAAGGTCAGTTTCAGGAACGGGAACCCACCCATCCTTTTCACAGTAGATCATAGGAATTGGTTCGCCCCAGTAGCGCTGGCGTGAGAAGACCCAATCTCTGAGCTTAAATGTTGTTTTTGATCTCCCGCGAACTTCTTTTGTAATGGCTATACGTGCGCGTTGAGTTTCCACACCATTAAACTTCCCTGAGTTAATAAGAATGCCTTCGCCGGTATACACAGTCTCCTCATTTTTTTCAGGCGGCCTTTGAACGACTTCAACGATTGGCAGGTTATATTTTCGTGCGAACTCATTGTCGCGTTCATCGTGTGCCGGCACCGCCATGATCGCCCCAGTCCCATAGTGTGCGAGTACATAATCGGCAATAAACACCGGGATCTCTTTGTTGTTTGCAGGATTGATAGCTTTTATGCCCTGAAGTTCTACCCCGCTCTTTTCCTTGCCTTCGGCTGTTCGTTCGATATCAGTTTTTTTGCTTGTTTGTTGCAGGTATGCACGTACTTCGTCTATGTTCTTGATCGATTTCTGCATCTCTGCGACAAAAGGATGTTCGGGAGCCACCACCATATATGTTGTGCCAAACAACGTGTCAGGACGCGTCGTAAACACGCACATTACCTCCTTACTGTCTTTGATCTTGAATTCGATCTCTGCACCTTCGCTTTTGCCTATCCAATTTCTTTGCCCGAGCACCACCCGTTCAATGTAGTTCACATCGTCAAGGTCCTTATCCAATCGTTCAGCATACTTGGTGATCGCAAGCATCCATTGTTCTTTCTCACGCTTTTCTGTCTCACCTCCACAGCGCTCACACTTGCCATCAACGACCTCTTCGTTTGCAAGCCCGATCTTGCAAGAGAGACACCAATTGATTGCCATCTTGTCTTTGTACGCGAGACCATCTTTATAGAGTTGCAAAAAAATCCACTGAGTCCATTTATAATAGTCCGGGTCGGTCGTGTTGATCTCACGTGACCAGTCGAATGAAATACCTATTGATTTTATTTGCTTTCGAAAATTATCAGTATTTTGTTTGGTCACGTCTTTTGGGTGAATGCCGGTCTTGATGGCGTAATTCTCGGTCGGCAGACCAAATGCATCCCACCCCATTGGATACAACACATTTTCACCTTGCATACGCCGCTTACGTGCCACAACGTCAAGTGCGGTATATGGTCGTACGTGGCCTACGTGTAGTCCGTCACCGGAGGGGTACGGAAATTCAACAAGAAGATACAACTTTTTTGCATCACTCGTGTCGGATGCGACGTACATGCCGCTATCTTCCCACTTCTTTTGCCACTTTGGCTCAATACTTTTGTGATCGTATTCCTTCATTAGAAACGATCATTTTCACGCACAGGATAGAGGTCTTCGTCAATTTCTCGCTCGAAGCAGACTTCACCGGCATCGTGTTGCCAGTTTCCATTATGGAAGCCATACTTTGGCCAATAAGCATCCTCATTGAACTCGACGGGACTTTCCAAATTGAACGTTGCGCAAAGCGTAAACGATCTCTCGTCGGTCTTTGTATACACAAACGCCTCGTCTGTCTCAGGATCAGTCGGTACTCGGTATCCACCAATCGAATCTTCAAGCGCGCTTAACTCTTCAGGCAACTCGCCTTTGCTTTGCCAGTAGTTGATGAGCTGCCACTGGATACTGCTTAACTCATTGACTCGCTCCTGATCAAAGCGCAGATCGCGTTGTGTGGCCGGACTTCCCATGATGAAGAAGCCTGAAATAACGGAGATAATTACCACAAGTGCGACCACCGCTCCTACCATTTTTGACCTGCTTTCATTCACTTGCCAATAACCGCGCAGATCATACAGATAGTATAAGAACACACTTCCGATCACAGCAAAGACAACCAATACTCTAAGAAGGAAGGCTGTGGTAAGATCGCCTCCCAAAAATGTATTGATAAGAATGATGAGGTCTACGACAAGAGTGAATACTGCGGCAAATAGGGAAAGATACACTATCCACTTACGCACCTTGAGCTCTCGTTTTTCCGGATGTTTCCGTGCGTCCACATTGATCTTGCGTGTCAGATATATGTAGAGAGGGAAAATAACTATCAAACTTGCGATCGAAAAACGAATAGCTCCCCGGTAAGGGTCCACGTAGTGATCCAAGGGGTCCGGGAAGAGAATAGTAATGTACTCAAACAAAAGCACGATCAGACTAATTGCGCTGACATAGAGCGTAGCCATGACACCAAGCCAGAGAACAAAATCTTTTGGTGTTGTTTTAATTTCTTTATGGAGTGGATTTTTCATATCAAAAAGTGATGTAAATAAGTACACAACATAATACAACGTATTTTGAAGTTCTTCAAATATAAAAATAACCCATTAAAGGATTTGTAGATTCATGTCTTAATTTTGCCGAACGTGCTATTATGTGCACGTACGTTTTTGGCAGTGATGCCACACGCTCTGTGAGGAGCCCTCAACCTAGTGATAGGAGAAAGAAACATGTTCTTTAAACCCAAAGTGCGCCATCTTTTACGTGGCCAGGAGAAGTTGGATCGTATGAAAGCCGATATACACGAGACAATTTCGATCATTGTTCGCTTAGCACACTCGGAATACGACTTCGGCGAGTGGGGTGGTGAAACGGGCAATGTAACCTGCAAATCACGGCGATGTCTTTGGTCTTTGACCTTGAGCAAAGACGGTGACTTCAGGCTTTCCTGTTTCGAACTGAATCGCAACGGAACCAAGAAAAGCGAGGCCCTGCGACTCTATTCAGGGAATGCACCGGAAACAACTTCTCGTGATCTGACGCTCGACCAGGTAGAACACGTGTATGACGACTTGCCCACTTTTATGAAGGAAGTGTTTAGGCAGTTTCCGAGAGTTGCCAAGCGAGCGCGCCCGTTCATTTCTGCAGGCAGAAAGCGACTGTAAACGTCAAATCGTTTCTGGTGAGGAGCCGCCCCGAAGGCGGCTCTTTCCACATAAGTAGATATTCCACATTGTAATTGACAA
The DNA here is from genome assembly GCA_028280145.1 of Minisyncoccota bacterium. Taxonomy (GTDB): domain Bacteria; phylum Patescibacteriota; class Minisyncoccia; order Phycocordibacterales; family JACZSL01; genus JANQMM01. The sequence goes on from JANQMM010000006.1 coordinate 20,777, forward strand.
TCCATTCCTGAAATGACATAACAAGCGCAGACCTTCTCTGGTTTTTCCCCACCTTTGGGTGGCTTTTGCGATGACTGGCGGTAAGGTGCGTCCAGCGGATACGAAAGAAGCGACCCAAGAGATCCTTGATATGCCAAGGGGGGAGATCAGGAAAGGCATAACGTTGAGGTTTTCCGTCTACAACGAACGCAATCGAATCTCCTAGAAAATAAGGAATTACCGCCAACATAAATACCACATGGAGGTGGTATTTTTGTATTCACTAAATCTTAAACTCGACAACGTCACCGTCATTCATCACGTAGTCTTTTCCAACCGTTTTAAGCATTCCCTTTTCACGTGCGGCTACGTATGACCCAAGTTCAAGCAGTGCATCCCACGCTATGACATCGGCACGAATGAACTTGTCCTTGAAGTCATTGTGGATAGCTGCCCCTGCTTCCGGAGCAGTCGCTCCTTTCTTTATTGTCCATCCTCGTGTTTCCAATTCTCCCGTGGTGAAATACGTGATAAGACCAAGCATTTCATAACCCCTTTTAATGAGAGTGTCGACATTGTCTTGTGATGTTGAAAGTTCTCTTCTGAGTTCTTCCCTCTCCTCCTCTACAACGTGTGCGATCTCGGCCTCAACTGATGCATCAAGTTCTATATACGGAGCGTTCAGATTTGTGATGTATGTAATGCATTCTTTGTAACGCTCGTCGGCAAGTTCATCAAGATTTTGACCGTCAGACTGTCGATTCAGAACATACAGCATTTGTTTTGCAGTAAGTAAATGAAGATTTCGGATGATGCGCGCTTCTTCTTTGTTCCATGTGCCACTATGTACCATTTTTCCCGATGCTAGTAACTTTGCCAAACGTTCCAAAAGAACTTTTTCTTCTTTCGCGCCCTTTTCATTACGTCGCACCTCTTTTTCAATACTTTCCAGTCTTTTTGCAACTGTTTGTTCATCAGCAAGTATAAGTTCAAGATTGATGATCTCAATATCACTCACCGGCTTTATTGCGCCATGCACATGTATGATGTTCTCGTTGTCAAAAATGCGAACAACATGAGCGATCACATCAACTTCTCGTATATTTGCAAGAAACTGATTTCCCAACCCCTCTCCTTTTGAGGCCCCTGAGACAAGACCGGCAATATCAACAAACTCCACTGCGGCAGGAATCGTTTTCTTTGAATTGGAAAAAGCAGAAAGTCTGTGCAGTCGCTGATCAGGTACCGCAACGACGCCTACTGACGGGTCAATAGTGCAAAAAGGAAAGTTCTCGGCCGCGACCGCTTTTTTTGTGAGCGCATTAAAGAGTGTTGATTTACCAACATTCGGTAATCCTACGATACCAATTGAAAGCGACATAATGGTTCGTGTTGAGTTGTCTGTTATCTGTTCTTTAAGAACAGCTTGTTATTGTAACTTTTGGAGTTCAGCCTGATATTTCTTGGCAACTTTCATTGTTGCCATCATCTGATCGGTTCCTTTTTTTACTTCCTCCTGCACTTCAAGTGCGATCTTTTGAAAAAGTTCCGGGTCTTTCTCCACCATTGCAAGCATTTGCTCCTGTTGGTCTTTCGGAACGTCTTTCATTTTATGTTTCATTACTTGCTTCATGAGAAATTTTTTCATGCTTTTGATCTGATTAGATGTTAGAATTCTCATGGTAGCAGATATCCATATATCGGGCAATTAGGCCATAAATCAGGTTCTGCGCCAAAATTGACACAATAACCCATTAATCGTATTATGAGCTGTCTTTAAGCACAAATTAGCATTATATAAGCAACCATAATGAATCAAATAGTAGATCGAATGAAGCGTATATTGCGTACGTTTCAGAATATGCGTACAAAGAAAAAGATCAGTATTATTGCCGTTTTGATCGGAATTCTTGCTGTTGTAGCACTCCTTCCGGGAAAGCCTGTTGAAGAAGTCGTTATAAACGAAACACCGGAGGTGCGTATCATCAATGTTGCTGAGGCATCCACAGAAAGCTCTCCACTTTCAGTTACCGGAACAGTACGTTCTGAAACAGAGGCACAGCTACGGACTGAGACACAGGGTGAAGTCATCGGCGTTTACACGACTGTTGGAAGTTTTGTGTCTGCCGGCACTGTTCTTGCGGAGCTTAGAAATAACTCTGAGCGCGCCGCTGTCTCACAAGCACAAGCAGGACTTGAAGCGGCAGAGGCAAATCTTGCCAAAGCAACTGGCGGCGTGCGCACAGAAGAAAGAACCATTCTTGAAGTGAGTGTCCAAAATGCTGAAAACACTCTGGAAGCGGCAGAGACAAGCGCAAGGACCACACTTGAAGGCGGATATTCGGTAATTGATGATGCGATCAATGCAAAAACCGACGCTCTCTTCTCAAACCCTGAGTCAGCAAATCCATCGTTCAGTCTTGCAACATCGGAATCTCAAACTGTTTCTCTCATCGTTCAAACACGAATTCAGATCAATCAGATCCTGGATCGCCATATCGCACTCCAGGGGCAAGTGCTTGATGGAGCAGAGGCGCTTATAGTTGAAATTGAAACGCTACAGAATGAGTTTTCACTCATCCAAGACTATCTCGACAGCCTTTTGGTTGCCATAAATAATGCTATTCCTACTCCAAGTGTTTCAGAAGTCACTATAGCCACTTTTAAAGCTGAAACAACTGCGGCACGAAGTGCGGTGAATGCTTCTTTCTCATCTTTTACAAATGCTATTACTGCACTTAACAACGCTGCGACCGCTCTTGAAATTGCAAAGCAAAATTTGGAACAAGGTCTTACCGGAGCACAAGCGGAGGATGTTGTAGCTCTTGAAGCTGCTGTGCGACAAGCGGAAGCTGGTCTTTCGGCTGCGCGCGCAAATCTTGCCCGAACACTCATCGTGACCCCTATAAGCGGCACTGTAAATACACTGGGGCTTCGTCGTGGTGATTTTGTAAGTGCATTTACACCTGCGGCAACCGTCTCCAATAACAACGCGCTTGAGATAGTAACGTTTGTTACTGATGATGATAAGACAAACATCCGACTGGGTACAAAAGTGCTCATTGATGGTCAGTATGAAGGAGTGGTGACCAGCATCGCTCCGGGTCTTGATCCGATCACAAAACGAATCGAGGTTCGTGTGGGTGTTGTCGATACGGAAACAACACTCACCAATGGCTCCTCAGTACGTATTGCCATTGATCGAAATGGCTTCGACATCGAACTTGCTGACATCGAAGAGATCACCATACCGATCTCTGCTCTGAAGATCGAAACAAATCGTGTCATTGTTTTCAGTGTTGATGAGAACGCAATGCTCGTGCCACACGAGGTATCAACCGGATTAGTGCTTGGTGACAACATTGTCATTACAAGAGGACTGACACCTGATATGAACATAGTCAAAGATGCTCGTGGTCTTCGAGAGGGACAAGAAGTAGTACTCGTAACCGCAAGCTAATATGTACAAATTCTGGAGTTTCTTCATAAGAAAAAAGGTCTTCAGCTACCTGGTAATGATAGCTTTGGTTGTGTTCGGGCTTTTCTCCGTTATTGCACTGCCAAAAGAATCAAACCCCGAAGTGACTGTGCCGATAGGAGTGGTTTCCACCGGGCTTTTTGGTGCCTCTGCCGCCGATATCGAGAATCTTATTACGAACAAGCTTGAGGAAGGGATAAAGAACAATGTAAATAACATAAAAAACCTCACCTCAACTTCGGCTGAAGGCGGCTCTTCGATCGTTGTAGAGTTTGACGCAAGTGCCAATATTGATAAGTCGATTCAGGAGCTTAAGGATGAAGTCGATAAGCTCAAAGGTGAGTTACCAGAGGAAGCAACCGACCCGTTTGTTACGGAGGTTGATTTTGCAAATGACCCCATTGTTATTTTCTCGCTTTCAAGCAATTTGCCTGAAAAAGTCTTTGTTGGAGTGGCAAAAGAGTTGCAGGACAGGATAAAGGCTATCAGCGGTGTTTCCGATGCCGCGATCTCCGGTCTTCGTGACCGTGAGGTGCAGGTTATCGTAAGCAAAGAAAAACTAAGTCAATTCAACCTTAATATCACCGATGTCATTAGTGCGATTGGGGCAACGAATAATACGCTTCCGGCCGGCACTATCACCATTTCAAATATTAAATACAATGTGCAATTCGAAGGAGATATTGACGACCCGAGTGAAATCGCTGATATCGCCATCCTCGCGCAAGGAGGCCGCCCTATCTATGTGCGAGACATTGCAACTGTCATTGATGGTTTTGAGAAACGATCAACTATCGCACGTACCAGTCTCGAGAATCAACCGTCACAGACTTCCCTCACCTTCAACGTAACTAAAAAGGCCGGTAGTGACATCACACAGATCACCAAGGAAGTGGAAGCGCTTCTTGAAGAACTGAAAGCGCCGGGTGAACTCCTTGAGGGGATGGAGACACTTATTACGTTTGATACCGGAGAGTTGCTTCTAAAGGATCTGCGCGATCTTACACGCACAGGTATTCAGACCATTATACTCGTTATGCTGGTGCTGTACGTTGCAGTCGGGTGGCGTGAAGCTCTTGTTGCCGGAAGCGCCATTCCGCTTTCCTTCCTCATTGCTTTCATTCTGCTTTTGGTATCGGGGAACACGCTTAACTTTGTCAGTCTTTTCTCCCTTATTCTCGCGATCGGTATTCTGGTGGACTCAGGTATTGTGATCGTTGAGGGTATTAATGTTCGTTTACACCAATACAAGAACAAGGTAGAGGCCGCAAAAGCAACTATTCGTGAATTCCACGCACCGCTTACCTCCGGAACAATGACAACCATCGCCGTCTTTGCGCCATTATTCTTCATCTCGGGCATTACGGGAGAATTTATCAAGAGTATTCCGTTTACGGTTATCTCCGTTCTTCTCGCTTCCCTTCTCGTTGCGATCGGATTCGTTCCTCTTCTTGGTTCTGCGTTCCTCCACGAGCGTATGGGACTTTCACGACTTGGATCCCGACAGGCAAAATATACCGAAAAACTAACTAACTGGTACAAGAAGCAATTATGCTTCATCCTTGCCGCCCGCTCCCGCGAAAATATGTTCCTTGCAGTGATTGCCGGACTCATCTTCTTCTCGCTCGCACTCCCGGTAAAGGGTATTCTCATGGGAATCGTGCAGGGTTCACTGATCGGACTACTCACCTATCATGTATTCCGCATTAAGCGGCATTGGTTCAAACGACTTATTATGTTTGTCCCTCTCACCATTGTGATCATGGTCGTCGCAAGCTTTATGCCAAAATTTGGCGCTGTACAAGTTGAATTCTTTGGTGGAGGTGATCAAGATTTTCTCATTGCCGAGATTGAATTACCGGAAGGTAGCATTCTTGAAACGACCGATCTTGAAGCTCGTAAAGTCGAGGAGATTCTCTACACTCAAGATGATATTGAATCGTTCACCATGACAGTTGGTGCAGGAAGTGCGTTCACCGGCGGAGGCACAAATTCTAAACTGGCAAATGCTTTCATTCTCCTTGACGAAGACCGCAAACAAACAAGTGAGGAGATCATGAATGAACTGCGTGAGAAAATGAGTGTCATCAATTCTTCAATCGTACGCATTCGCCAAGTCAGTGACGGCCCCCCGGTTGGCACACCTGTTGTCATTACTTTCTTTGGTGAAGACCTAAATGAGCTTGAACAGGTTGCAGAGAAAGCGGCGGATATTCTTAGAGGGATTCCGGGGGCAACAGATATAGTAACAAGTACGAAAGATGACGGTACCGAGTTCGTGCTTCAAGTCGATAAGGCTCGGGCCACCGAATTAGGATTGAACTCATTTGTCATCTCTCAAACGTTAAGAGCCTCAATTTCAGGCGTAGAAGCGACTACGATAAAGAGTTTGGAGGACGACATTGAGGTCATCGTTAAACTTGATCTGAACCAGGATTTCAAGACGCCACATGATACAAATCGAACGAATATCGACGCAATCCGCCAGATTGAGGTGCAAACACCGCAAGGCCCGGTTCTGCTTGGCTCAGTTCTTGAAGCCAGTGTTGCGAAAGGCAAAACGACCATCTCACATGAAGATGTAAAAAGACGTGCAACCGTAGGTGCCGAACTGACAACAACGGGAAATACTCGTGAGATCATCGCGGCCTTTCAGGAGATCGCAAAAGAACAAGACCTTGTTCCACCAACGGTGCAGATGAAGATTGGTGGAGAAAATGAAGAGACCGATCAATCATTTGCGGAGATGGGAATTGCCTTCATTGTTGGTGTTGTCTTGATGTTCGCAATACTTGTACTACAGTTCAACTCATTGCGATTTGCAGTCTACATTATTTCCGTTATTCCGACTGCTTTTGTGGGAATCTTCATCGGATTACTTCTTACCGGACAAGCATTATCCTTCCCTTCGCTCATGGGGCTCATAGCACTTTCCGGGATCGTAGTGAATAACGCCATTATTCTTATCGACACCATCAATCACAGGCGAGAACGAAACGCCGAAAAGACCGTTGTGGATGCCGTTGTAGAAGGAAGCGTTTCACGACTACGTCCGATATTGCTTACAACAATCACAACCATTATTGGTATCGCGCCGCTTACGCTCGCTTCGGCTTTGTGGGCGCCACTTGCGTGGTCTGTGATGTTCGGCTTGATGTTCACTTCAGTTGCAACGCTTATCCTCATCCCGATACTCTACACACGAAAGCCTGGGGTTCTGACTCCTGAAGACTAAGTAAGTAATAAAAAACAGCAAAAACAAAAACGCCACCCAAGCGGGTGGTGTTTTTGTACTGAATGTTATGTGGTGATCATTATACCAAAAATTTTTTGCTTTATTCAAAAATTCCGCAGTCCACCATTAAAAATCTTTTACCGCAAGGCGGTCATGGTATGGGTCTGTGTTGCGCGGGTTTTTGGGATGAACAACTACAAGAAAAGTAAATGTAAAATAGATTATTCATACTCTCAATGAAAAGTAAAAAGGCCCCCGTTTCCGAGGGCCTGCGAAGTCCGTACGCTAGCTTGTGCTAACTGGCATTTGTCGGAAACCCAACAAAGGTGACCCCAAATGTCAGGTCCGTCGATCCATGCTTGGACTTCTGGTGTCGAGGCTTGCGCGGCCTCAACCGTCCGCAGTTGAGCCATGTGCGTGTCAGGGGCGAACAGTGACACAACTGTGGTAAGACAATCCTACCAAACAAGAGATCGGAGTCAACACCAAAAAATACTATCCAGGAAGATAGTATTTTTGTCAAATATTGATATTCTTAGAGGTGTTTCTTTATTGTCTTGATGACGTCTTCCATTCTCCAGTCAGTTTTGATCAAATATTCTTCAATATCATATTGACGTGCACGCTTGAGCGCTTCAGGGTCATCAACATTTGAAAGAATAATGACCTTTAGGTTGCGTTCGGCCCTATAGGCCTTCAAGCTCTCAAGCACATCAATACCGCTCATTTCCGGAAGCAACGTATCAAGCAGGAGAAGGTCAGGGTTCTGTTTTTCAATAAGTGAAATTCCCTCTTCACCATTTTGCGCGCGGCTGACTGTGTAACCTTGTTGTACAAGCGCGTCTGAAAGCGCAGTTGCAAGATCAACATTATCTTCAATGATAACTATTGATGTATGTGTACTCATAGAAATATTATTGTACTCCCAACTCTCCCCTGATCTTGTCGACCACTTCGTCAATCTTCCAATCTGTTTTTACAAGATATTCATACCCATGTCCTTCGATAGCTCTCGAAAGACTGTCGATATCATCCGCATTGGTCAAAATGATCACACGCGCACCTTTTCCCCACGCATCCGCATGCAACCTTTCTAAAAACTCCCAACCATCCATCACCGGCATTACAAGGTCTAAGAGGATCAGATTAGGTTTTGATTCAAGTGCTACAGTAAGTCCGACACTGCCGTTCTCCGCAGTAAGCACCTCAAAACCGGCATCACTGAGCGCTTCTTGTAAAACCCCTCGTAGTTCATTGTCGTCATCTATGACGAGAACGGTATCCTGTAAGACCATGATATGTGTTTTAGTTACTTTTTGTGCCACTTCCTTCTGTTGCGTTTGGAATGGTCACTGTAAATATTGTGCCGCGATTAAGCTCTGATGTAAATCCAACTTCTCCACCAAGTGATTCGACCGCCTCTTTTATGATGTAAAGCCCCAATCCATTGCCGTCTGCTACCTTAAGCCGAGCATTATCGGCTCGAAACATCTTGGAAAAGATCTTATCTTGTTGTTCCGGCGGTATGCCAAGCCCGTTGTCCTCCACTTCTACATGAAGATCATCGGGCGAAAATGTGAGCGAAACGCGCACAGTCCCGTCATCGTTTGTGTACTTAACTGCATTTGTAATAAGGTTCTGTAATATCATATGCACCAGCTTTTTATCGCTGAAAAAATTTGTGTGGTCACCTTCATAATTTTCAATGATATGAAGACGTTTGTCTTTTATTGATTTTGTCACTTCCTCAAAAATATCTTTCACAATGAGTATCGGATCAAAACTCGTAATCTCAATGTGAAAACTGCCCATCTCAAGACGAGAAGCGCTAAGGAGAAGATCGACAAGTTCTATCATTCTTTGATTTCCTTTGTAGATCTTCTGTACATACCGACGTTGCTTCTCTGAAAGAGGTTCCTTTCCTTGCAAGACCATTTCTCCATACCACTTCATCGCAGAAAGAGGCGTACGCAACTGATGAGATGCAAGAGAGACAAATTCGGTTTTGACCTTATCAATTGCCTTTTGTTCAGTAATATCGAGCAAAGAAATGGTGCCTCCCTTTCCTTTTCCGCCTTGCTTTCGATACGGAAGGGCTGAAAGACGCACCCAACGTCTGACGCCATCTTTACGAACCACTTCAAATTCAACATCGGAAGAAGCAACACCCCGGACAAACTTATCATAGATCGTTCGCGACTGAGCAAAATAAGCGTCATCGTGCAATTCATGGAACTTATACTGCATCAATTCCTCCGCAGTCATTTGAAACAGTCGTTGTGATGCCTTATTCGGGAGCACGATCTCACCGTCTTTTGCGACCATAAGGTATGGCACCGGGGAGTCGTCAAATAACCTCAGAAAAAAATCTCGCGATTTGAGCAATTCTTCAGTCTTTGAGTCGGCAAGCACGGCGACCTTATACTTTGAGACCAGCACATAATACACCACGGCCATGATGCTGGCCGAGAGCAAAAGACCGATGACAAAGAGAAGATCGGTGACAGTCACTGTAACCCCGATACCCGAAAGAGTGATGAGGTCCTCAGCACTTCCCTCTCCGATAAGGTGTGGAATACCAAAGATCGTTCCAAGCAAAAGTGCCGGAAAAAGAGTAATAAGTGAAATAAAAGGAATGCTCGATTTCCCTGGATCAGACATCTTGCACAAAGTATAGCATTCGAAGCGTAAGCGCACGGCACCAATTGTTCATAAAAAATAAAACGGCTGGGATTCAAACCAGCCGTCTCCGAGTTGAGAATTGTGAATGTTATTGTTGTCTAGAGAATGCGGTAACTACGCGGAAACCGCCACGCGTGCGCCTTCGGGACTTTTCGAAAAGATGCCGGCGATCGTAACCTTTCCGCCCTGGAAATCCAGCACTTCGCCCGACCTATGGCCGAGAAGAGTTGTCCCGAGCGGACCACTCATCCGAAACCTTCCCTTTTCGAGATTGTCGTCGAGCCCGACGCATTGGCAAACGCAGGACGGCGGCAGGTCGGCACAATCGAATTCGAGGTGCACGACTGAGCCGAGCACGACCCGCTCGTCGAGGCATGGCGGTATGGTTTCGATCGTCTTGCCCATGACACTCCGTAACCGATTGCGTTCCCGGACCCAGACGCGACGTTGCTCTT
>JANQMM010000053.1 GCA_028280145.1 Minisyncoccota bacterium
TTCTTCATTCTTCGTTACGACCTCCACCTCTTCGGCATTCTCCTCTTTTGCTGGAACGCCATTATTCTCGGTCTCCTCCTCTTGTGTATCTACAGACGCGTCGTCTGGAACAACAATTTCTTCCTCTACAACAATTTCGGTTTCGACTGCCCCATCGTGCGTTTCTTCTGCTGGCTCATTTTCTGTGTGAGCGGCAGGCTCAGATGTCGTCTCTTCTTCAACCGCTTCGTCGGTTGTAACGTCCTGCTTTTCTGTTTCTTCCTCGAAAGATCCGCTCAGAGACTCCTCGGTCGCCTCCTCGTCTGTGACAGCCTCTGTTTCATCCGCATGTGGCTCTTCTTCTTTCGATTCGTCTACCTGCTCCTCAGACACTTCTTCTGAGACTCCTGTCATCTCTTCTTCAGAGGAGATATCCTCGCTGTCACTATCGGTGTTTCCTGTTTGTTCCTCTTCTGTGGGAATTTCTTCTTCGATTGCTTCATCAGACGACTCGCCTTCTTCGGTCAACTCGGTATCATCCAGCATCTCTGTTTCTATAACTTCCTTTGCTTCTGCTGCTTCGCCCTGGGACGCCTCTGTGTCGGTTTTTTCTTCCGTCGTTTCCTTTGTTGTGTCTGCGGGATCTACTGTTCCTTCCGATTCCTCTTCTATTGTTGTCTCTTCGCTATTCGTGTCATTATCTGTGTCATTGCCAGATACTTCTTCAACAACACCTTCTTCAGCTTCTAACGCTTCCGTTTCGAAAGAAGCGTCTTCTGCGGAAGTCCCTGCAGAGCCGGAAGAGGTGTTTTCGCCTGCTTCAACAACAGGCTCATAAACCTCCACTTCACGCACAGCACTACCCATGTTGCCGGCCTGATCAAATGCGACATACATCACTTCGTATACACCCACCTCATCGGTGTAAACGTCCTCATCATATATCTTCATGCCAAGGTTCTGACTGACATTATCGCTCACCAAGCCTCCAGGATCAGCATAGGTGCTACCAAGCGGAATACGTGCCGGGTTGTTGCCAAACAATGTGATGGTTGGTGCCTCTGTATCCTCGGCGCTAAGAGCCAATATATGATCGGTGTACCCAAATATGCTTTCAATGATCCTTTCAGTTGCAACACTCTCAAGAGCCGGGCTTTTGCTTATGACATTCGGCGCACCCGGTGTTGGTTCAGGATCGATCCATTCGCCAAAACCGTCAGGGATACGTGCATCGGACTTGCCTACAAGTGACGTGGTATAGGTATATGTATCGCGAAGTGTTGTGCCGGTATCGTAGAGACGAATGGTATCGCCATCATTATCAAGTCCGCTTACAGTGGGGCTAAACTGCAATACAATACTTCCCTTTGACTCGATGATCGTCGTTCCGGAGTATGACTGCATTTCTCCTGAAGTCGCATTTGTTGCAACGATCGGGTAGAAGACCTCGGTACCCTCAAAGAGCTCCGAGATCATCCAACCTTCAACATTGATCGGCTTTAGACCATTGTTATAGAGTTCAATGAATTCTCTGTTTTCCGGAGCCGAGTCCTGTGTATCCGGATCAGCAAGTACTTCATTGAGGACTACAAATGCATTCGAGTCCTGTATCACAGGAGCAACACAGATATTGTCTATTGCGCCGGAATGCTCAAAGAATACTTTCATTCGGGTTACGTTGTTGGTGTCAACCAAACGATCTTCCACAGAGTTGTTGCCAAGTGCGCCTGCCAAGTGAGTTCCGAGCAGTCCGCCGGTGCCATGAAGTTCTACTTTTGCGTTCGTCTCATTGCCGTCAATGTCGATCAATGTGAATCCTTCTACATATGTTGGCTCTGCAAACACCAGATCGATGAGACCACCGCGAGCTTCGTCATCAGGTGTATCTATCAGACCGTCGTTGTTAGCGTCGAGATCGTTCTCCGCAATGATAAGCACATTTCCAAGAGGCTCGCTATTCTCTCCCGGTGCTCCCGATTTACCGCCGTTTCCAATGCCCGGACCGCCAAAATCAGTATGTGGTGTGCCAAGATCGTAATCGCCACCGGTCGGATTCTCAGAATCAAATGTGATCGCAAGATCAGGGTGGCCACTTTTATCGTTTATTGCCGAGACAGTTATGCCCCACAAACCGTATTCATCATCAATGACTTGCCCGGCGCTGACCGGCGCTCCGAGCGCATCAGTTTCAAAATCAATTACTACACATTCATCAAGATATCCGATGAGGCCGTTCTCTGTCCCCTCCTGGTCATGATAGCCCTCAAAGAGGTTTTCGAATCGCTCCTGCCACCCATTATAGATAAAATCGAACGAACAGCTCTCACCCTCGCCAAAACCCGTCTCACTAAGAGGAAGTGTTACGTCAAAGCGCCAGTCATCGGCCGTAACACTGAATGTCGATGTCGCTGAGAGAAAATCAAGAAGTGGCCCACTATATACCGACACCCCTTCAAGGAAGGCCTCAAGCATAAGCGCTTCACAAAACGCCGTATCCCCTCCAGTCTGCACACTTCGTGCCACGTACTTGAAATCAATTGAGCTGGTGTCAACCACCGTGACCTCACGCGAGACCGTATCGCCCGGGTCAAGGTCTACCGCGTCATCAGGAAGTACCCATGGTGTTCCGGAGAGCTCAAAATCAAGAAGTGCCGCAAAGAAGAGGTTTCCGGAGGATGTCTCTGTATCGGTGTAGAAAGCATTGGTATGTGGTGCGCCGACAAGCGCGATGCCGTTCATGCCCAAAGCAAGAAGCAGTACAAGTACACGTACCGAGCCTTGCTTTATCGCATGAGTTACATTGTTTACTGAAACAGCCGGAAGACGAAACGATATTTTGTTCGCCTTCCACCTTGCAATTACATGGTCGACAATGATTTCTGCAAAATCTCCTTCTAATTGCTTTTGTGTTTTCTTTTTATTCGGTTGTTTTGCTCTCTGTTTCATTATCAGAGTCCTTGTTCTTTTTTTTCTCCTCCCGCATCCTTCGTACCTCAGTCCAGATATTCGTTATTTCATCGATCACTACGATCGCAAGAGGAATGCCAACGATGAGCACAAAGCCAATGGGCTGACGTGCAAAATCAAGAATGAATCCGAGAAATGGTATCGAGAAAAGCACTTTTCCGATGATCTCCCGCTCCCCGACCTCCTGAGCATCCGGATCGTCATTTGCATCTCCTTGTGTGGTATAGCGCACCTCTCCCGAGACGATACGTTCATCAACAATACGATGCGTCGTCGGGACTTCGCCTTGCTCATCTTCACCGAAGGTAATGACGTCACCAATGTTGTAATCGTCTGCCGGCTTGATCGCAACCAGACTACCAACCTTTATCGCCGGCTCCATCGAACCGGATTGCACTATTTTGATCTCGAAGTTTCCGGGAATCGGTGCGACCGATCCAAGCAAAAGCAGTCCGACGAGAACCACAAGAATGACAAAGATGTAATGCACGACCTTAAAGAACATGTGTTTAGTTTAGTTATGTGTATTCATTGAGTCCTGGCCCCCGAGCACTAAATAGTTAGTGCTCGATTCGCCAAAACTCAATACGTTTTGATTAGTCTATACAGCTACTAGATGGATCCGGACCAGAGCGACACGTTGTCGAAAATATATCCGCCACCGCTCGTTCCTGGAGCCGCTGTGCCCCGCGCCATAAAGATAAGTGTGTCAACTGCGAAAAGCTGATTGCCATTACCATTCTGTTCAGGGTCATAGCGGTAGTAATCTTCCCAAGAAGTACCTGTGTGTACTAATGAGCCATTAATGTAGATCTCTACCACATCGTTTGCCGGGCCGTCCACAAAGTTCATCACGAACTTGATCGTGTGTGAGGCATTGCGATCCAGCAAGCCAAGGTCGGCCGGAACGAAGGTCGATCCAGTCCCAAGAGGGCCTGGATTGGTGACATCGAAGAATGTTACGCGAATACCGCCCGCCTCATCCGAAAAGCGCAAAAAGCTCATTCGTGAACCATTGCCATCATCGGGCGAGACCGAGACGGAAAGACCAGGCTGTTCGGCCAATTGAGTTGATGAAAGTTCAAACTCGGCCTCGAAACGATTTTCTGTTCCGACACCAGTCTCTCCGGCACCACTGGTAAGTTCAGGCGCGAACGTTTGATCACCGAATGCTCCGCTTGTAACTGCGTTCGAGATACGAAGCGATTGCAAGCCGTCGACAACTGGATCGTCCACAACCTCTACGTCATATGGTCCGGTCATACTCCAACCATCCTGACCGTTGATGTTTCCGGTCGAGTAAGTTGGTGGTTCGAAACCAGTTGAGTAGCTATCGGCAACAACAGGACCTCCCCCTCCTCCGTTATCAAGAACAACATCTGCACATGAGAAGTTAGGATTGTTTCGTTGTTGTACTGCGTAGGCCACAAAATCAGCAATGATCTTGTCTGTTTGTGCAATATTGCCCATACCACTTCCGTCACAGGTCACAGGACCTGCGTCGCCGGTATTTTGAGGGCCAGATTGCGCACCCGCACACCATTCAACGCCAACGATATCAATAGGCGAATTTGCCGCAAGAGAAAGCTGTACTAATTCTGTCTGAATCTGGTTGAATGGCGTTCCAGCCTTGGCAAGAACTGTCTCGCCTTGATCGTATTGGTTGTTAGTGTTCTGGTCATGCCACAAGAAGAACTCAAGCTCTCCGGAGAGCTCTCCATTTGGAATACCATCGAGATTGTTATCACCTGCAGGAATTTCCGGATCAACAACACCATTCTCGTCATCCTGAATATTTCCAGGGAAGAGACATGCGTATGAATCATTGTCATAGACGTGGAGCGAGATCATACTCTTGCCCCAGTCGCCAGGCTTCACATCGTTGAAATTCCAGAAGGTTTCAGAGGTCAGATCGGTTTCACTCCAGAGCGTACACGTACCTCCGTGTGTAAACGTATCGTCACATGTAAGCGTTACGACAGAAACGTCATCGAGATATCCGCCCAGTGTATCTGGTTGTGAGCCGGCATCTGTGAAGCGAATGGTGGTTTCTGTGTCAAGTGCGACAAAGTCATACACGTGTTCGGTCCACACCGTTCCTGAGCCACTATAGGATGATTGACCAATAGTGTCATTCACTAATGTTCCGCTAACCGACGTCACTAAGACATCAAGCTCAATGGCATTATCAGTGCCACCACTGGGACCATTGCCCGGTCGCGGTGAGTGGTAGAAGGTTAGTCGATACCGCTGACCAGGTGTGGTCGAGAAGATCTGTTCAATACCTGAGGTGGGTTGACCGGGAGTATGGCTGTCGAGTTCAGCGAGCTGGCTGTCCTCAATTGGAGCACCCCAGTTACCGCCACTTTGAATCTCGATGCCGGCACCACTGGTAACATCCCACCCGGGAACCTCGTCATTTGGGTTCTCAGGATAGACTTGCCACTGTCCGCTGTTAAGTGCTGGTTCCTCAAATCCACCATTTACAATGAGGTTTGTGACCCCTTCCACACAATCATTACATTCTTCGCCGTTGTATTCAGCATAGGTGTGATCAACCTTAAGGTCTACCGAACCTGCGACAAAGATGTTATCGCTTGACGTCTCTGTGTCCTGAAAGAACGCAATCGTTCCTCCTGCCGCAATCGCACCAACTGCAATCAGTGTTCCTAAGCTTAGTAATATTTTTTTCATAATTTTTTCTGTTCTTCCTTTTCTACCCAAGTTTCACTTATCGGAACTTGGGTTTTAAAGAGAAGATCGTTTAGTAGATTACGTCAACTTGCAAGGTTGGATTCTCGTCTGCCGGAGAATCCCAGTCAAGCGTTAAAGTACCAGTGAGTGTAAAGTTTCCTGCCACACCCGCACCGGTAATAACCGTGTGTTTGTGACCTGCTACTGTAGCAATCGTATCGGGAATAGGATTCCCGTTGAAAGTTGCACCCGTTAACTTAGTGATACCATTTGATGCGCTACCCTTTGCCGTAATCCCAACCGCTGAAGGTGTTCCAGTGACTGTGTAGGAAGTTGAATCATTACCAACAGTTACTGTTGCAAGCTTGGTTGTGTCGTCAAAGGTAAGTGTGAAAGTCTCTCCCACATTGTCACCATAGACGTGATCTCCTTCACCACGGAGACCTGGGCCAAATCCTACCTCAAGTTCGTATGCTCCAGACGCGTTGTTCTGACCATACCGAGCCTTTGCTAGCCATCGATCTTGATTTAGGGTGCCGCCAGCTTGTGGAGACCATCCATCACCAGTAGTGGTAGTAATGTCAGGCTGTGAAGTCGAATCGTTACAAGTGAAGTTTTCATTGTTTCGAGACTGTTCAACGTAGAAATTCACATCGGTAAACCAACTGTCGGTTTGGGACTCATTGCCTACATTTGAACCATCACAGTTAAGTGATCCGTCAAGTGAACCATAGCACCACGCAACACCGATGTAACCTGTCTGTCCTGCGCTTATAGGACCATTGCCTGTAGTGCTGTCCGCAAGAGCCCAAGTTGTGTTACTAAGAGTGTCGGCCGTTGCTGTACCGAGAACTAATTCGCCGTTCTGATAGACATTGTCTCCTTCTCCAGTATCTTCATCCCACTCAGGTGTTGAGCCGTGGTCAACCCAAGCAAAAAATTGGAGGTTTTGATCAAGCTCCGCACCAGCATCGCCGTCATTATCAACGACGCTTTCCGGTTCAGTTTGGCCATTATCAGCTTCTCCTACGTTTTCAAGAGATGCGCACATCCATGCGTCGTTTGTCTCAAGGTGAAGCGAAATGGTATTTTCCCCGTAATCTCCGGGCTTAAGATCGTTGAAGTAAAAGAACTTGTCGCCAGTGGCTCCGTTATCGTTAAGGTCTTTCAACATCCACGATCCCTTACACTCAGTGCCTGCTTCTGGAAAGCTAGCAGTTCCTTGCCATTCATATGTATCATCGCTTGGATCATCGGGTGTTCCGCCGTCGTCAACACGAACGCACGTATTGCCATTGTAATGTTGCTCGCTGTCGATCTTAAGATCAATAGCTCCTGCTGCGAATGTGTTCCCTGTTGAAGTCTCAGTGTCCGAGAAGAATGCACCTGTTGCACCTGCAACAACGGCACCTGCAAACACAATAACTCCAAGACTAAGTAGTATACGTTTTATACTCATTGTCATAATGTATTATTTTTTTATTACTCGTAAAATTGTTGTTATGTTTTTTGTTGTTGTGAAATTGGTTCATTCCCTTCAGTTACGAGAGTAATGAATCAAAGAGCATCGACCGCGATGAACATGTTCCACACAGTTCACGCAACATGTCCCTATTTTCCTACGGACATCGTGCCTAAACTGCATTCGACTAAAAGTATTATAAAAAAACAAAAAAAGCCTAAACCCTGCACCAGAGCTTAGCCTTTGTATCTGAAAACCTTGTTGTGTGCTGACAAACGTATGTAACCATAGGTAACCGAAGCAATGTGTCCCCCAACCAAGGTCCCATTTCTAGGTATCCACTATGCTATACTTCTTTTTACATGAGTCAATGCCTAGAGCGCGCCACAATCCATCTTTTGTGCGCTGTCAAGGAATTTTGAGTCCCCGCATGGACACTAAATCCGAGGGAACGATCTAATATAGATCCAAATTTAGTGTCCGTGTGGGAAATCAAATGTGTCCACACTTGTAAACTGGAATGTAGTGTACATTAGATGTCCTTTATCTGTCAAGGTCAAAAATATTTGTGTCCGGTTTTGATATATAAGACAATATTGTGTCCTATTCAAAAGAAGAGAAATGGCTTTTAGATGAAAAGTATAAAGGACAGGAGTCTAAAGCTTTTTATGCTGATATAGAGCGCTTAAAGGCCGGTGAGCCGCTCGACTACCTTATCGGCTTCACTGACTTTTTAGAGTGTCGTATATATCTTGATGGATGTCCGTTAATACCGCGTACGGAAACCGAGTATTGGGTAGAGCAAACATTTCCCGAACTCTCCCAATCCTCTGTGAAAAAAAGCCTTCGCATATTGGATATCTTTTCAGGCTCCGGTTGCATTGGTATCTCCCTCCTTAAGCACATACCAAATTGTTCAGTTACATTTGCTGAAAAAGAAAAAGGAGTCCTTACGACCATAGAGAAAAATATTGATAAAAACAGTTTGAATGGACTTCCCTATCGCATTGTCGAAAGTGACGTGTTTTCCGCCATTACCGAAAAATTTGATTACATATATGCTAACCCGCCATATATTGATGAAAGGCGAGATGCTGTAGAAGAATCCGTGGTTGCATTTGAGCCGCATGAGGCGCTGTTTGCTCCGGAAAGCGGTCTGTATTACATAAAAAAGCTTATTGTGGAGGCACCCAAACACCTTGAAAAAGGAGGTGTGCTTTTCATTGAGTGTGACCCTTGGCAAAAAGAGGATATCGTAACATTTCTTGACTCACTACAAAACAAGTACCAAAGCGTGGAATTTCGCGAAGACCAATACGGCCGCACCCGCCTCCTTCGTCTTACCAGTGGTTGGACCACTGGGGTGTAGAAGGATGCCATTTTTTACTGTCGGGGTATACTAATAGGTAATGGAGGGGGAGCAGAAACTTGATCTGAATACATTAACTGAGCCGCTTGTCTCAGCCATACCACACGCAAGTACATTTCTGTGGGCGCTCTTTACACTGATCGCTCTCTACACGGTCGTACATGCTATCGTATTTGTGTACCACTGGCACAAATATAATATTGCCCCCGGACCATTCCTCAGACGCACGTATATTGTGTATTTCAGCGGTATTTTTGTTTTTCTTATACTGCTACTTATCTCAGTATTTGCAATAACGAATTAATATGCTCAAGTTAAAAGAAGGAGAGATCATCATCGGCACATTTCGAAAGCACTGGATACTGCCTGCCATTAATACGGCCGTGGTTTCGATACTTTTCTTGATCCCTGTCGTTGCACTCCTTTTTTTGGTTGGTGAGACCATAACAACTGAATATTTTGAGATCACTTTCCGTCTTGAGGAGCCGTCTGTAGCGGTCTTCATCATATCTCTTTGGGGGTTGTTTTTATGGATACGCTTCTTTAGTTTTTGGACAGACCACCACCTTGACGGTTGGGTACTCACTAACAAACGGGTCATAGATATGGAGCAACGTGGCTTCTTTAGGCGCGAAAGTGCAAGTTTTCGTCTTGAGCGCCTGCAGGACGTGACCACCGAGGTAAAAGGCATCATCGCCACTCTTCTAAAATATGGTGATGTTCACGTACAAACCGCGGGAACCGATCGCGAATTCGTACTCCGCCATGCCACAAACCCTAAACACGTCAAAGAAAAGATCCTTGCTGAACACGACCGCATCATAGACGAGCGTATTTACGATGATAAAGACGCGGTTGCAAGCCCTTATTAGCTAGTTCTACAACTAACCCTGGCTTGTATACTCACCCACTCTGGTGCGCTTGATGGAGAACGTGGTCGCGGAAATACCAAGTCTTTCTCCAAGGTCATGTACAAGTGCACGTACATATGTCCCTGACGAACATGACATTGTGCATACTGCAAGCTTGTACATCTTTTGGGAGGCGTTTTCAATATATGCGCGCCATAATTCGATTGTTTCCCTCTGACGAAAATCCCCCTTCACGCGACCGATACGTCTACTGATCTCGGCTTTAAGATCATCAGATGAAATTTGTTCCATTTCAATAAGTTCGACTTGTTTGATCTCGATCTCATGTGTCGGAAGCGTGATCTCATGCAGCCTGCTTTCACGCGCCCACTTAAAGAGCGGTTTACCCTCTACTGTCTTTGAAGAATATGGGGGATACATTTGCTTTTGTTTGCCTTTAAATGCATCAAGTATTTTTTCACACTCTCTGCTGTGGATACGGACATCCTCACTTTCAGTAATGCGTCCAAGTATGTCGTATGAATCGGTCGAAAACCCAAATAGTACTTGAAACTCGTATTCTTTATCGAGAGCCAGGTAATCATCTTTTTTTGAGACCTCATCATCAACGAGAAGCAGGAGCAATCCTTCTGCCATCGGGTCAAGTCTACCGGCATAGGTGATGGTGGAATCTTTTAATGATGGGTCGTCTGATCTAATGCGAGCAATAACCTCAAGAGGTGTTTCTCCTATCTCTTTATAGGCACATATGACGCCTTTTTTGTTGATTTCGGAAGAGTTCATGATTTGATACAATGTAACAACTATGAGCAAGGAATCCAAGGGAGAAAGAAGCAAGAAGCTTAGCAGCGAAAGCTACAAAGGTGTCCGAGACTTCTATCCCGACGACAAATTCCTCCACAACTATATCCTGGAGACCATGGCCCAAACAGCTGAGCGCTTTGGTTACGTAGAGTATGGCGCTTCAATTCTTGAAAATAGCGAGCTTTATGAAGCGAAAAGTGGTGAGGAGATCGTAAATGAGCAAACCTATACGTTCACCGATCGTGGCGACCGGCGCGTGACACTACGTCCTGAAATGACACCGACTGCCGCTCGCATGGTGGCAAAGAAAAAACGAGAACTTGCTTTCCCGCTTCGCTGGTATTCTACCCCTAATCTTTTTCGCTACGAACGCCCACAGCGCGGAAGACTCCGGGAACACTGGCAACTTAACGTCGACTTGTTTGGAACTAGCAGTCTTGAGGCAGACATTGAGATCATTTCTGTTGCGCACGCCGTCATGGAAGCTTTCGGTGCAAAAGAGGACATGTTCGCAATTCATATCAATTCGCGAGCATTTATGGATCACGTATACGATTTTTATTCTCTTTCAGAGGAAGAACGATATACACTTTCAAAGCTCATTGATCGAAAAAACAAGATCGAAAAAGAACGCTTCGTCAGTGATCTACAAAATATTTTGAAAGATAAAGCAGATTTGCATGAGGTTTTTCTGCGATTCATTGGAGAGAATGACTTCTCCGCTCTTCCCGAGCACTGCCTTAACCACAAGACCAAACGAGAGCTTGATAAAATACTACAAGACCTTGAAAGCAACGACATAAGAAACGCAAAATTGGATGTCTCAATTGTGCGTGGGTTTGATTATTACACCGACATGGTGTTTGAAGTATTTGATACATCTCCGGAGAATAATCGCTCGCTTTTTGGCGGCGGACGCTATGATGACCTGCTTGCTATCTTTGGTGAAGACCACCTACCGGCTGTCGGGTTTGGTATGGGAGATGTAACATTGCAAGACTTCCTTGAAACACATGACCTTCTGCCGACCACCACATCCCCCACAGATCTCTATATCTGCGTGCTCGATAAAAACGTCTATTCGTGGGCGCACACGACGGCAAGTAGATTGCGCAAAGAAGGCATCAATGTAGCCATCGATTACACAAACAAAAAAGCGGGAGATCAGGTGAAAACAGCGTCAAAGCTCTTTATTCCCCACATCATCTGCATCGGAGAAGATGAGGTGGAGAATAATACGTTCACACTTTAAGATCTTAAGACCGGCGAAGAGAGTGTCTGCA
>JANQMM010000043.1 GCA_028280145.1 Minisyncoccota bacterium
GTTACTACATGTACGGACTACCGGAGAAATAACCATGCACAGAGATCGAATGTTATTCCTGATGCTCGTGTTCCTGGTCTGTATGGGCATTGGACATTATGCACTTGCGGTCGGGTTTATTCTTGTCGCATCGTTTACCATTGTTGCCATTCTCGCCCTGACGATGCCCGAATTCGTTCTGGTGTCGTACTTGGCGCACAGTGACAAGGGTGGTGCGTACGGACGAAGAAGACTGACGCAGTTCATGATCATCGCAATACTCGGCTTCTGTTGCGGAGTCATATTGCCCTGGTCCTAAGTGACCAAAACGACCTTGGAAGCAGGCACCAGACCAAATTTCGAATACACCACGATCAACAGAAGCGGACCCGAAGCGGTCCGCTTTCTCGTATTCTAATCTTCCCGATAGCCGCACAAAGAATCCAAAATATGGCTAGAATAAAGGCTTCTAGGGCGTCTGTTTTGCAAAATTTTTTCACAGTGAGATAATCAGCTCACCGTAACTTTTTTATACAGAAAACACATTCTATGGGTGTAACCATAGTGCGGATACATACTGACCTTTGTACGCTACGGCCGAAATGGCTGTCATAACAGCCCGGCTGTAGCCAAAATAGGGTCAGACACACAGTGTGAATCAGAATACGCAAAATAAGTCAGTTGAAGAACTGATCAGAGAGTCAAAAGCCGGGAATGAAACATCATTTCATGCTCTTTTTGATTTGCTCTCCGACCGTCTCTTTAGTTATGCGCTTGCGCATACACGAAACCGGGACGATGCACTTGATCTGGTACAGGATACGTTCATTGATCTTTGGAATTCACTTCGGAAATTTACATACAGAAACGATGAATCATTCTATGGATTTGTGTTTCTTGTATTGAAGCGAAAGCTATATCGTCATTACAAGAAACAGCCGCGTACTGTAGAGCTCGATGAGAAATATATTGCCGATAACTATGTGTTGGAGGTCGAAGACTATCGCTATCTTGAGAAAATGATGGGCACACTACCAAAGAATTATCAGGAACTTCTTAGACTTCGATATTGGTCTGCTTTTTCGTTTAAGGAAATTGCAGCGGTCATGGATGTTAAGGAAGGAACAGCGAAGGTGTGGCATCATCGTGCGTTACGGGCATTAAATAAAGGCCTGGGCAATAAGTTGATTTAGATACCTAGAATGAAAAATATGGAATCAGAATTTGAAAAAAAACTTAAGCGCGTTAAGCCAAAGGGCTTGAGCAAAGAGGAGCGAAACATGCTTTGGTCTAATATTACCGAAAGTGTTTCCGCTGAAGCATACATGCAGGCTCATAAGAAAAGCCAAAGTACTGTTTTTAACGTATTTCATGGATTTAAGAGGGCAAGATACTTCATTGCCGCTGTCCTTGCCGGCATATTCCTTTCCGGAGGGTTTGCAACTGTTGCTTTTGCAGACAACTCGCGCCCCGGGGATCTTCTCTTCCCTGTTGATCTGGCAGTTGAAAATATCCGGATCTGGTTTGCGCCTGAGGATGAGCGTGATGAATTGCGCATCCGGTTTGCAAGCGAGCGTTTGGATGAAGTAAAAAATCTTCTTGGTTTTGCACAGAGTGATCAGGAAGTGTTTGGAACAGCTGTTCGCCTGAGCATGCCTGCACCCGCATTACAAACAGATGAGATGCGTATGGAAAAGGCGGTAGCCGAAGAGGCAGATGTTGCCCTGGATACATTTGCTATTCCTGAAGAGATGCAGGAATCTGAACCTGCTGGCACAATGCTTGCGGCTGATTATAGTAATGAATTGGCTGAAGAGGGCGCTTTGTATGGCGAAGCTACTTTTTTGCCGGTAGTCTCATCTGCTCAAGATGAGCGGGAACGGGTGGACGATGCTTTTGTGGTTGCATTTGATTATTTGGAAGGAAGCCGCGATGCACTACAGGCGCGCGGAAATGATACTGCTCTTATGGCTATTGATATGTTGATCGAGGAGTTGACCGTCCTTGCCGATGTTCATGCGTTCGACATTGAATAATCCACCGAGGGAACAACCAAATCTCGTTTTTTCAAAAAAAAACACAAAAGTCCGCATCAAGGCGGACTTCTTGCTATTCTAATTGTTCTTGAAGAACCATAAGGCTTGATCGGGTCGTTTCAAACAAAACGATCATAGTTCGTTCAAACTCAAAGAACATTCCGGGGACCAGGAACTGAAGCATGACGATAAGCATCCCGAGGCCAACTGCTCTAAATATTCTCATGGAAAATAGTTGAGAAGAGTGAATGCAGGATTCGACCAGTCCCGCACAGGTGCTTTCTGTCACACTACCCCTCTCTTCATATGAGGCAATGACATGTATATACTTCACATGAAGAAAGGAGGTTCCGCCTCTGGTCTGTATAACCCAAGCGAAAGGATGTAGGTTGCAAAATTGCGGTTGTTCAAACGAGCTTGTTGTTTTATAGTTTGATTATGTCTCAAGAGCAGAACAGGACTCAACATATACGTATTTTTGGTATACTTTTGCTTCTGGCGTTTATTGCGGCGTCACTTTTTTTGTTTGCAAGCAATAGGGCTACTCAGGAGCAGTTGCAAGAGTCCTTTGATGCAACACGACTTCAGATCGCAAGCGGAGGTCTCAATACGTACCGACAGCTTATAAATAGCGAGTATGACCACCTGTTTCAGGACTGTAGCGAGCGCGCCCGGTACGATGAGTATATTGATGCAGATTCGCGGTATATGAGCGCCGGTGAGTTAACAGAAGCACTTGAGCTACATAGGACTTGTGGCCATTTCCTCTCGGCAAGAAGTCAATTCACGATCCAGCTGTTTGAAAAGAATATCGAACAGTTGCGCATGCTTGCCACATTTTTCAGTGGTCCGACTGATAAGAAAAATGCATCGGTTGTTGTTACGTATTGGGATGATATATTCACCCTTGAGCGAGAGCGTGCAATTATTTTTGACCGTCTGATAGATATACAGGAAGAATATTGGCGGTCTGATCTTGATAAAGCGCTTGGCGCGATCACCTCCGGAGAGCGAGAAGCCGCAGTCGGCGCACTCAACTTTGAAGCAAACCAAAGACTCGCGCAGAGCGAAGAGTTAAATGATGAAATAGAAGAAATACGCAAGCGTGAAAATATCTTTTGGGGAGAAGCCTTTGAATAGGTTCTAGCGTTTTAACATCGCGTGGAGCGAACGCTCAGTCTCAAGGAAATGACGTTTTGCAATATACGCTAAGAAGAAGAAAAGTATAAGAAGCGTGCCTACCGGGAAATCTGCTGTTCCCTGATAGAAGAGGAAAAGCACTAAGAAAGCCCCAAAAGCGCTCTGTAGAGCCATAGAATAAGTATACACATAGTAGTACCATGATTTCATATGCGGGTGTTCATCAAAGAGCATATCACGCTTTATCGGATCCACATGGACGTCTTCCTTTGTAAGCAGGATATGCAATTTCTTTTGGAGAGTTCGCACGCTTTTTATTTTATGCAATAACCCCACTGTTTTATATAAAAACAATCCTCCCCAATAAAATACATAACGGGATCCAAGAAGGATGTACCCTGCTATCTCCGAAAGAAAACGTCCGATTACTGAAAGTGAGATAAGTACAATAAAAAAGGCACTGAACCAGTTAAAGTCGCTACTCAATGAAACAATACTACGTATTACCTCGTTGTTGAAGTAATATCCCAGCATAAAGAACGTAAAGACCGGAGCAAAATAAATGCTCAAGAAGATCCGTGTTCGTTCAAGCGATATTTCCTGCAGCAATGAGGTGACTGGAGACATATTTATTCCGGTAGATGCTTGGTGAAGTGCTTCTTGAGTGTCTCGTCGAGTGCTTTCTGGAATTTCATTGCGTGTTGTGGTGAAAGCACGATCTCGCTCATAAGGCTTCCCTGTCCCGTATTACGTCTGACGTACAGAAATTGTATGGTAACTTCGTCGTCGGCGACGTTTATTTGGGCTGAATTGGAAAAAACAGGCTTATGTTCATTTGAGACCTTTACCTGCACTTGTTGTTGTTCGTTCTTATTTTCTGCCATATTGCATGTTATATAATGAGTCTATTATACCGCTTACTCCTCCAAATATGAAAGTGGATCAAGGTATGCCGCATGGGGCGCAACAGGGACATACGCGTCAGCGCAATTAGTGATTGCTTTTATATCTCCAAAGCGGACGATCTGTACACCTTGTGTTGCAAAAAGGGTGAAATGCAGGTGTGGCCCGGTTGAATAGCCAGTATTGCCGGAATAGCCGATGGTTTGACCCGTTATCACGCTTGTGCCCTCAGGAAGCGCAATGCCGGAAAGGTGAGCATATAGTGTTGAGAGCCCGTTATTGTGGCGAAGGAGCATCCACTTGCCGTATGAGTAACATCCGGCAATAGCATCAGTGTTTCCTGTTGCAACGACTGTTCCGGAGAGCGCAGCTTTTACACGGGAACCGGTTGGAAGCCCGAAGTCAACACCATTGTGCCCTTTTCCGTTGTATGCTCCACTTCGAGCGAATTCGGTGTCCCCAAACGTTTGTGTGATACGTACATTCTCAACTGGCCAGGACAACACACCCCGACTCGGGTTAGGAATACTGTTTGGGTCAAGTGCAAATTGCAACTGCGATTCAAAGTCCAATAATTCGCGTTCAAATTCGGCACGGGCAGCCCGTTTTTCTTCAAGCAAAGAGAGATAATTGGATTCTTCATTCTGCGTCTTAGTAAGGAGTTCGCCTTTTTCATTTTTAGTGATCTCAAGTGCACGGTCCTGTTCGACGAGTTCTTGGTCATAGTTGATAAGTTGTCTTCTCTTTCCTTCCTGCTCTGACTTCGAACCCTCCAGGTCTTCTTTCAGCACACGCAATTCAGAGAGGTTTGCGCGCAGATTGGTCTGAAATTGCTGGATGTCCTCGACTTCCTCCCACAGGTCTGAGAGTGTGTTGTGAGAGAGCATGGTTTCGACGAACGTTCGATCATCTACCTCATTGATATGACGCAAGCTCTCTGCCAGCGTGTCAGTATGTAGCACGATACGACGCTCTTTATCTGTTATCTCGAGAGCAAGTTTACTTATCTCAAATGTGGTGGCGCTTACCCTATTTCGCGTAATGTTTTGTTCTGCTTCGATCTTACCTTGAGATAGTTCAAGGCTTCGAATGGCTCCTTGTAGCGAGGCTTTCTCCTCTCCAACTTCCTCAAGTTCCTGCTCGTATTGCCTGATCTCTTCTTCAAGAGCCTCGATCTTCGATGTCCTGTCGTCAATATTCTGTCTCAATTCATCTATTCTCTCTTCATCAATTTCGGCAGATACCGTTGAAGCAAGCAGTATAAGAAAGCTTGCAAACAATACCGACGATAGTATGTACTTCCCTTTTTGCATCATGGTATTTATGACTCTTTTGTCTTATCAAGCAGTGTGGTGGCGCTTTGTACTCGTGCGATTGTCTCTTCTTTGCCGAGGGCTTCCGCGATACTAAACGGGTCGGGAGACTTATCCTTTCCGGAGAGCGCAAAACGAAAAGGCCAAAGCACTGATCCTTTTCCCTTTTCAGTTGCATATTCCCACACAGCTCCTTTGATATGTTCAGCAGTAAATGATGTGGCATCAATAAGTTCAAGAATGCTTTCAAGTGTTAACAAATGATCTCTTGCCTCCTGCAGACTATCTTCCTTCCACACTAACTTTGACGCGTCGGTTATCTTAGGCGCTTGTACAAAGAAATCGAGATCACCACTTGCAAAAATAGCCTTTATCTCTGCCATATTTTTCGCCCTCTCTTGTATGGTCGCAAGGATCGCCTGTTCTCGCATTTGTGTATACTGCTCTCCCTTTGTTATGTGCTTCGGAAACAGTTTGGTTACCAATTGTCGATATTGATCTTGCGGCATGTGGGAGAGGTAGTGATAGTTTATCGAGTCCAGTTTTTCCACTGAAAAGATCGCTCCACTTTTTTGCATTTTTGTTATATCAAACACCTCGATCAACTCTCCAAGCGAGAATATCTCCTGCTCTGTGCCCGGGTTCCATCCAAGAAGAGCGAGATAATTGATCAAAGCAGCTGAGGTGTAGTTCTCCAGATACTCTGCGACAGCTACAGCGCCATGGCGTTTGGAGAGTTTTGATCTATCCGGAGCCAGAATGAGGGGCATATGAGCATAGGTCGGTCTTTCAAATCCAAATGCCTCCTGGATCAGTATCTGTCGCGGAGTGTTTGAGATATGATCTTCGCCACGGATGACGTGCGTGATGCCCATTGTCTCGTCATCGATCACTACAGCAAGGTGATAGAGTGGTTCGGTGGTACTGCGTGCTATTACAAAATCGCCAAGCTCTGCTGTGTCAAAGCTTATTTCACCCCGCACTTCGTCTACAAACGTGATCTTTTTGCCGGGATTCCTGAGGCGTACGACTTCCACTTCCTTGGCGGCATCCGTTTTGCTTGGTTCTTTTGAAATATATGCGGTGTCGTTTTCAATGAGTTTCTGTATGAATGCGGCATAGATCTCACCTCGCTCACTTTGTCGATAGAGTTCATCTTCCTGAAGTCCAAGAGCATGCAGTCCGTTTAGGATATCGTGCTCAAATTCCTTCTTTGAGCGTTCCTTATCTGTGTCTTCAACACGAACAATGAATGTGCCGCCGTGGTGTTTGGCGAAGAGATAGTTGAATAGGGCGCTTCGAGCCGTGCCAACGTGGAGCACTCCGGTGGGGCTTGGAGCAATGCGAGTAATAACTTTCATATTATTTTTCGTGTGCAAGAGCAATTTTTAC